>JAZRBK010000037.1:0-3376 GCA_045635025.1 Candidatus Scatosoma sp. | reverse complement strand
CATAGCGAACGTATCGGCGGAAATCTTTATAAAAACGTCGAGGGGAATTTCGATATGAAGATTTTCGAAAGCGGCGTGAAATATTTTAAGTAAAATAGCAAAAAATAATAAAAAAGGAGAATAAAAGAATGGCTAAAATTACGGCGGATACTTTGATTGCAGAATGCTTGCAAATCAATCCCAAGGCACCTGAAATTTTGTTGGCGGCAGGTATGCACTGCTTCGGTTGTGCGATGGCGCACGGCGAAACGGTTGCGGAAGCGGTTGCTGTTCACGGCGAGGATTTGGAAGCGCTTTTGGCAAAGTTGAACGAAGGACTTGAAGACTAATTCAAGAAAAAGAGTAAACAAAAGGGCGGGAACGCACGTGCGTTCCCGCTCTTTTCTCGTAAAAGGGAATTAAATCTCGTAATCGAAGGATAACCGTTGCTCCACCGCAGGGCGAACGACGTTATTTGCAATCGCTTGATGTAAGGGGTGTTTTTGATAATCGTCGAGGGCTTGCTTGCTAACGAAAGTGGAATCCATCATAATATCGCCCGCCGAGCAGGGGAAAGGATTGGTCAAGATTTTCATTTCCAATAAGCCGTCGATTTTTCCCACGAGCGCTTCTAATTCGTTTTTAATTGCCTGAGTTTGCGCGGCGGGGTTTTCAAGGTCGTTTTTGAGTTTCCAGATAATAACGTGTTTAACCATAACAAAAGAGCTCCTTTTTTTCTATATTATAACACGAAACCGTAAAAAGAACAAGCGTTTAAGGGCGGGATAAAAAAAGTGGAGAAAATCGAGTATTTTTTATGGAATACCTATAAAAAACAGTTGATATTTCAAGAAAAATATGCTATACTACATAAGCGAATTGTGAATAGGTCTTATGGTCAAGCGGTTAAGACGACGCCCTCTCACGGCGTAAACTCGGGTTCGCGCGAGGCAATTTATTGCCGACGCTCTCCGAGGGGCCCTTTTAGGGGTGTCGGAGATACCCGATAAGGGACGAGAAGCCTATTACAATAAAATGATGACGGCCTTATGGTCAAGCGGTTAAGACGACGCCCTCTCACGGCGTAAACTCGGGTTCGAGTCCCGATAAGGTCACCACGAATGCCACCTCTTTGGTGGCTTTTTTCGTAGCGACCTTATCGGGAAATACGACGAAGACGATATTCGGGTTCTTGCGCAAGAAAGCCCAAATAAGACGAAGAAAAAAGGAGGGGTTGGAATGGCGATTGATTTCAAAAAATATACAAATAATCCAGAAGCAATAGAGTTTTTAGAAGTAATACAGGACTATTTTGCAGATGGGATTTGGTTATCCTTTAAGTGTGGGGATTACAGATTCCACGTAGACCCAGGATATGATGGTGCTATTGTGTCTGTCAATGGCGAGGAAATAGCGAGATTTGCCACAATAGAGGATTTCTTTTTGAAGTTTATGATAGACGGAAAATCTTTCATAGAAAGAATTGAAGAAATTGACTATGCTTTTTAATGAATCTTAATTATATCACTACAAAAACAGGGGACACGCAAGGCGTGTCCCCGTACTTTTATTTTACCGATTGATTATTTACGGAACTTTTCCTTTGCCGTGTAGTGGGTGTGGAGAAGTTCGTGCGCTTTGTGTGAGTTCGGTTCGCCCAAGTAATTGTCGTAAAGAGCAATGATTTGCGGGTTCTTATGCGAAACGCGGAGGGTTTTTAATTCGTCCTCTTGATAAAGAGCCGCCGCGCGTTTTGCTTTGAACGTATCGAGAATATCCACGTCTTCGTTCGGCAAGAAGCAAGGCTTCACGTAAGGTTGACCGCCACCTGCGATACAGCCGCCGGGGCAACCCATAATTTCGATGAAAAGATACTTGCTCTTTCCCTCGCGGATTTCGTCAAGGAGCACTTTCGCGTTCTTCATACCATGCGCTACCGCGACGTTAATTTCCTTGCCGCCAATCGTGAACGACGCTTCTTTCACGCCCTCGAAGCCGCGTACTTGTTTCAGTTCGGGGGAAGCGAGTTCCTCGCCCGTGAGTTTATACGCCGCCGTTCTAAGCGCCGCTTCCATAACGCCGCCCGTCGTACCGAAGATAACGCCTGCGCCCGTGTAATCGCCCACGACGTCGTTGTCGAACTCTTCGTCGGGGAGTTTTACAAAGTTAATACCCGAACGTTTGATAAGTTTACCAAGTTCGCGCGTCGTCAAAACGGCGTCTACGTCAGGGAGCCCGTTTACGGAGAGTTCCTCGCGCGCCTTTTCCGCTTTTTTCGCGGTGCAAGGCATAATGGAAACGACAAACATATCTTTCGGGTCGATGCCGTTCTTTTCGCAATAGTAGCTCTTCAAAATCGCGCCGAACATTTCGTGGGGGGATTTGCAGGAAGAGAGGTGGGGCAAAAGGTCGCCGTAGTTATACTCGGCATAGTTTACCCAACCGGGGGAACAAGAGGTAATCATCGGCAACACGCCGCCGTTTTGGATTCTGCTTAAAAGCTCGGTTGCCTCTTCCATAATCGTAAGGTCGGCGGCGAAATTGGTGTCGAACACTTTCTTAAAGCCAAGACGTCTTAAAGCGGCAACCATTTTACCCGTTACGCGCGTGCCAATCGGCATACCGAACTCTTCGCCGAGCGCTGCTCTTACGGCGGGAGCCGTTTGTACGACTACGTACTTGCCCGCTTTCATAGCCGCGTCTACCTTGTCGATTTCGCTAACTTCCATAAGTGCGCCCGTAGGACAAACGCTAACGCATTGTCCGCAGAGAATACAGGGGGAGTTGGCAAAGCTTCTGTTTTCCGCGGGAGCTACGACGGTGTTAAAGCCACGCTTTTCAAAGCCGAGAATACCGAGCCCGTGCGCGTTTTTACATCTTTCTACACATCTCCCGCAGAGGATACATTTCGAGGTGTCTCTTGCAATAGAGGGGGTAAGTCTGTCCACGGTGTTAGGGGATTGTTCGCCTTGATACATATCGTCGCGCGCGCCCGTGATTTTGGCTACGTGCAAAAGTTCACAATAACCGTTCTTGTCGCATTGTTGACAGTTTTTGTTATGGTTGGAAAGGAGGAGCTCCACCGACGTTCTTCTCGCCGCCGTAGCCTTGGGGGAGGAAATCGTAATTTCCATACCCTCCGCAACAGGATATACGCAGGAAGCTACGAGCCCTCTTGCGCCCGTTGCTTCGACGAGGCAAACACGGCAAGAGCCTTTGGAACATTCGCCGTGATTGAACGCGCAAAGGGAGGGGATTTCAAAGCCGCAGCTCTTTGCTGCGTCGAGAATGGTCATACCTGCTTCTACTTCAAAAGGAATTCCTTCGATTTTAATATTTACTTTCGCCATAATCGCACCTCCTTACTTCTTCACGATTGCCTTGAATTTACAGCTGG
>JAZRBK010000036.1:0-1306 GCA_045635025.1 Candidatus Scatosoma sp. | reverse complement strand
AATTCCTGTTCTGTTCAATATGCCCGACGGAATGGGGTTGCTATCCAACCCCGATACGGGTATGGCAACCATTATTTTCTACAACGTATGGATTAGCTTCGGTACGCAAATCTTGATGTATTCTGGGGCGATGAATGGGATTGATCCTTCGATTACCGAAGCGGCAAAGCTTGACGGGGCGAATCCCTTTGTGGAATTTTTCCAAATCATTTTGCCCTTGATATTCCCTACGATACAAACCTTTTTGGTAACGGGTGTTGCTTCGATATTCATCAACCAACTCAACCTCGTTGCGTTTAAGGGGTTGCAGGCGAAACCCGAATTTGTGACGGTTGGCTACTATTTGTTTAAGGACGCGCAGGCGGCTACGCAGGCAAGAATGCCCGTTTTGGCGACTTACGGCGTATGTCTTACCGTGATTGCAGTTCCTTTGACGTTGTTGACGCGCTGGGCTTTGGAAAAATTCGGCCCTTCGGTGGATTGATGGGGGTGGAGTATGCAGACGGAAAATATGCAAAAATCTCACAACACCGATACCACCAAACGCGGTATCAAAAAATACGTTCCTATATTTGAAATCATCAGCTTCACGATTTTGTTTTTATACGCGATGTCGTTGTTGATACCGATGCTTTGGTCGCTGATGACTTCTTTTAAGACGAACGACGATTTCACTTATTATCCCTTGGAATGGCCGAGCGTATTCAAATGGGAAAACTATTTGACGGTATTCGATTATTTCTATGCTCCCAGCCAGCAAGCGCAAGGGGAGGATATTTTGGTCGGCGCAGGGATTATGTTGGCGAACTCTCTTTGGTACGCGTTCGGCACATCTCTTGTTTCGACGTTAGTGTCCTTCTTGGTGGGCTATATCGTAGCAAGATTCCGCTTTAAGTTCTGCGGAATTATCTATACGGTTGTAATTTTACAAATGATTATTCCCACCGTTGGCACGTTGCCTTCGGAATTGAGAATTTCGCAGGGCTTGGGCTTGTACAACACGGTACACGGTATGCTGTTTATGAAATCGTACGTAACGGGCTTGTATTTCCTGTCCTTCTATGCGGCGTTGCGCGTAATCCCTAAAGACTACGCCGAGGCGGCGCATTTGGACGGCGCGAATAATTTCCACGTTATGTTCAAAATTATGCTTCCTATGGCGTCGGGAGTGTTCTTTACGATTTTGTTACTTAGCTTTATTCAGTTTTGGAACGATTATCAAACCCCGCTTATCTATATGCCCAGTTTCCCGACCTTAGCATTTGGTCTTTACCATTTAAGTCGGATCGTAGCCATGTCGTTCTGT
>JAZRBK010000035.1:0-2831 GCA_045635025.1 Candidatus Scatosoma sp. | reverse complement strand
TGCCGTTGAGGTCGTTATCGAAATCGGTAATACCGAGTTCGTTGAACGCCTTTCTCACGAGCGTGTTCTTGTATACCTTATACTCGCAGTTTGCTTCTTTGAACTTGTTTCTCAAAGCCGTTACTTCCAAAACGGTAAGTTTGTTGTAATCCGCAAGGACGATGGACTTGCTGTTTTGAATCTTCGCTTTGATTTCTTCTACGATTAATTTTTTTGCTTCTACGTTAGCCGACATATGTTACCTCCTTTAAGCGTTTGTCCGCCTGTCGATAAAAAAATACCTTACGCCGCACGGCATAAGGGTCGCAAAATCTCTTTCTCTGCTTTCCTTAAACCTCCGCGAGCGGTTTCCCATCAAATCTTTCGATACTCGTTTTCTACGGCTTTGGATAATTTACTGTCTTATTATATCATCTCCGTCAAAGGCAGTCAACTCTTTTTCACCGCCTTTGACGAAAATAATTTACTTTTTTACGCGTTTTCGCGTTTTTTGCGTTCGGTTTCGCTTTTTTTGCGCCGTTTACGCATTATTTTTCGTTACTTTTACGTTCTTTACGCTTTCGTAACGACCTTTACGCCGGGGCCCATCGTCGAAGCGATGACTACGCTCTTCACGTATTGACCTTTCGCCGCTGCGGGTTTCGCTTTCAAAATCGCGTCCATAAGTGCGGTGAAGTTCTCCACGAGCTTTTCTTGCCCGAAGCTCTTCTTACCGATGGGGCAATGGATAATCGCGGTCTTGTCAAGTCTGTACTCAACTTTACCTGCTTTAACTTCCTTGATTGCCTTTTCAACGTCCATCGTAACCGTACCGCTCTTAGGGTTCGGCATCAAGCCCTTAGGACCGAGCACACGACCGATACGACCAACCATACCCATCATATCGGGGGTGGTAATCATAACGTCGAAGTCGAACCAGTTTTCGTTTTGGATTTTCGCGATAAGCTCTTCCGCGCCTACGTAGTCTGCGCCAGCCGCCGCCGCTGCATCCGCCTTAGCACCCTTTGCGATAACCAAAACTCTCTTCGTTTTACCCGTACCGTTGGGAAGAACGAGCACGCCGCGAACTTGTTGGTCAGCTTGACGGGGGTCAACGCCCAAACGAACGTGCATTTCTACCGTTTCGTCAAACTTCGCCTTAGCCGTTTCAAGCAAAACGGAAACCGCCTCAGCGGGCTCGTATTGCTTCGTCAAATCAAACGCTTTTACGCTGTCAAGATATTTCTTTCCGTGTTTCATAATCGCGCCTCCTTATTAGTCCTCGACGGTAACGCCCATACTGCGAGCGGTACCTGCAACCATGCTCATTGCGCTTTCCAAGCTCGTGCAGTTCAAATCGGGCATTTTCGTCTTCGCAATTTCTTCTACTTGCGCTTTCGTGAGCTTACCGACTTTCACGGAGTTGGGTTTCGCGCTAGCCGTTTCAATACCAAGTGCTTTCTTGATAAGAACGGGAGCGGGGGGCGTCTTCAAAATGAACGTGAACGAACGGTCTTGATAAATCGTTACGACCACGGGGATAATGAGACCGGGTTTGTCTGCCGTTTTTGCGTTGAACTCCTTGGTAAAACCGGGAAGGTTAATACCGAACGGACCAAGCGTCGAGCCCACGGGAGGGGCAGGGGTCGCCTTGCCGGCAGGAAGTTGCAATTTTACGACTGCTGTGATTTTCTTAGCCATAAATATTTTTCTCCTTTGTGGTTTTAGCAAAGTACCTTAAAGTAGATTTGATACTTCTCCCACTTTTTTAACTTGTTTACGTTGCCTAATTTTACGCACTATATAGAATACTTTTTCATAACGCCGTCAAGGTTGTCCCTTTTGCATTATGAAAACGATTATTCTTCGTCTGCGCTGGGTTCAGGCAAAACCGCGTCTACCTTTTTAATCTGGATATATTCCACTTCCACGTCCGTCGTTCTGCCGAACATCGTCGTAGAAATCTTCGCCTTTTGCGCGCTCGCATTCAGTTCTTTAATCGTACCCAAGAAGCCTTTCAAAGGTCCTTCTTCGACGGATACGGTATCCCCAATCGAGAACGCGTCTGCATCGAAGACCGCTTCTTCCAAACGCATTTTGCGAATTTCTTCCGGCTTCATCGGGATAGGTCTGCCCTGCGGGCCGCAAAAACCCGTTACGCCGCGAGTGCTCGTTACGTAATACCAGATTTGGTTGGTGTATATCATCTTAATAAACACGTAGCAGGGAAGAAGTTTTCTTTCCACTACTTTGCGCTTACCGTTCTTTTCTTCAATCACCTGTTCCATAGGGATTTTCAAATCGACGATATAATCACCGAGATTGTTGTTTTCAATCAGCTTTTCCAAGCTGTCTTTTACCATCGCCTCATACCCCGAATAGGTATGAAGAATGTACCATTTAGGTTCTTCGTTCATCGGCATACGTGCTTCCCTCCGATTACGAAATCAAACCGAGCAGCCAACCGAGCAACGAATCAATGCCCGTAACGACTGCAAGGAACGCGAAAACTACCACGAGCACGACGCCCGTCGTTTTCAAAACGGTGGTAAAAGAAGGCCACGTTACTCTTTTGAGCTCAGAAAACGTTTCTCTGAACTTTGCGCCCACGCGGCGAAACCAATTCGGTTTCTTGTTTTTTGTTTTCGTTGCGTTTGCCATTGCATACCTCATTGCGCGCCTCTGCCGATTTTATATTCTCGGACAAAGCCGCGTGCTGCTTTCAATTATTTGGATTCTTTGTGCTCCGTGTGCTTCTTGCAGAAAGGACAATATTTGTTAACAGTAATTCTATCAGGATTATTCTTCTTATTCTTTTGAGAAGTGTAATTTCTGTTTTTGCACTCTGTGCA
>JAZRBK010000034.1:0-3245 GCA_045635025.1 Candidatus Scatosoma sp. | reverse complement strand
CGAAAACTATATGGCTTTCGGCGAAAAAATGTGCGAAGAGTGCAAAAAGAAAACCGATTACGAAGAAGAAATCGAAGAAGACGACGATAAGGAAGATGCTTCGTGGCGAAGCTATCTCGACGACGATGACGACGATATCGATTTAGGTATCCCTGATTCCGAATTTGAAGACGAGTTGGAAGAAGAGGAAGAAGAGGAAGAAGAAATCGAAGAAGAAAAGGACGACTTCGAATACGTTTCCGCCGACGACTATTACGATATGGACGACGACGATGACGACGACGATGACGACGACGATTTCGACGATGACGACGCTCCTACTCCCAAGAGCGGTTCTAAGCGCCGTAGAAGCGACGACGATTTCTAAGACCACCGCATTATCGAAACGCAAATCTTTGCGCGAAATACAGCCGATTAAACGGGCGAAACGAAAAAACAAACGACAAAATCCCCCGACCGACGTTACGTCAGTCGAGGGACTTTTCTTGTAGACGGCAGGAGGGTTGATAAGCAAGCGAAAGTACCGCTTACTTATAAATCGTCCGCGTCTTGCACGGGGATTTCCCGCTTATTTTTCGGCCTGCCCGTATAGCTCCCGTTCACGTCCGTTTTCGACGGCTCGGGGAAGAGCTCCATAGCCCGTTTGGTGGGGGCAGGTACGCGTTCGGCGTTCTTTTTAGTCATTGTTGCCGCCGTGTTGATAGCTATGGTTTTCGCCCGAAGATTTCTCGTTGGAGCAGTTCTTGTTACCGCAGTTTTTGCTGCCGCAGTTTTTAGCTTTTTGGTTCTTGTTTTGGTTGTTTTGATAATTTTTCATATTCATCACTCCTTTTAATCGTTAGAAAAGTTTCGCCGCTAAAAAAGGCTTCCATATTACGCCTAAATATCACACTGAAATATCGCACCTAAATATTACGCTCAAATATCACGCTCAAATACCGCGTTTGAATACTGCGTTTTAGAGTTGCGTTTTATTTTAGTGTTTTACTGGCGTACCCCTTCAAAGGGCAAATGCAAATCGACGTAACCTTGCTCGGCTTTGCAAAGAGGGCAAACTTTCCAAGCTTCTTCGCTCACGTGCATATAGCCGCATTCGCTACAAATCCATAAAATCGGTTTTTCGCATTTATAAAGCGTTCCGCATTTCACGCTCTCGCAAAGGTACTGAAAGATAATTTTGTGTTGTCTTTCCACGTCCGCTATCATTCGATAGAGCGCGGCGACGTCCTCAAACCCTTCTTTTTGCGCCGTAGCGGCAAAGGTCGGGTAGATGTCCTCCGATTCGTTCATTTCGTCCGTAGCGGCAAACTTTAAGCCTTCAACGAGCGTTCCTGCGTGGAACGGATAGCCCGCGTCGAACTCAATATTGTCCCGACTGCCCGATTTTTCGATAATCTTATTGAAAAATTGCGTAGCGTGGACGGTTTCGTTTTTCGCGATGGTGCGGATTGCGTCCGCAAGCGTTTTTAACTTTTCCTGCATAGCGAGCTTTGCTATCATCTGGTAACGCATACCCGCTTGACATTCTCCCGCAAAAGAGCGGGCAAGATTTTTGAACGTTTCCGTGTTTTCAAATTGCATAATTAAAATCCTTCCTTTCAAGGCGTTGCCTTTCCGTAGGCAGTATGAGTGCCCCTCGTTACGTTTATACGCTCAAAAAGTTGGAAAGGTATGGAAAAACGGTTAAAAATCGCTTGCCAAAAACCGCCCGTTAGGGTAGAATAATATAGACGGCGCGCGAGCGCGAAACCGTTCGCCGAACGGCGAATGACAAACGGATAAATCCTTGTAAAACTTGCAAGGAGCAATAGGAAAAGAGAGGAGAAAAATATGTTCCATATCGTATTGGTAGAACCGGAAATCCCGCAAAACGCAGGAAATATAGCGCGGACGTGCGCGGCTACGGGCACGCATTTGCATATGATAAGACCGCTCGGCTTTGAGGTGAGCGATAAATACTTAAAGCGGGCGGGGCTTGATTATTGGCATTTGGTCGAAGTGTCTTATTACGACAGTTTCGAAGAGCTGAAAGAGAAATACGCGGGCGCGCGGTTTTTCTATTATACGACGAAAGGGCGCAAACGCCATAGCGACGTAGCCTTTCAAGACGGCGATTTTCTCGTCTTTGGAAAAGAAACGAAAGGCCTGCCCGAAGAGCTCTTGCTTGATAACGAGGAAACGTGCGTGCGAATTCCGATGTTTTCTCAGGCGCGCTCGCTCAATTTGAGCAACTCCGTCGCGGTAGCCCTGTACGAGGCGCTCCGCCAACAGGATTTCGCGGGGCTTTTGGACGAGGGCGAGCTCCACGAACATAAATGGGGCGAGAAACGCCAATAACGGGTCAAAGGGTAAAAGGGGCAAAGGGTAACGAGGCGGAAGTTTGTAAAAACCTATAAAAACCCGCAAAGAAAGAATATAAAAACGATGAATAAAATCATAAAATCGTGGCAATAACTTTCGTGTAACTACACGGAGGTTATTTTTTTATGAAAAAGTTTTGCATAATTTTTTTATTGTCAATCATAATAAGTTTAACGGCACTCGGTTTTAGCGGCGGTTTGAACGGCTTGAACGGTTCGGGCGGCTTAAACGCCTTAAACGGCGGGTTTAGCGGCGGAGAGGTGTATACGCAAGAATATCTTCGTATCCATATCCGCGCCGACTCCAACGAAGATAAGGCGCAGGCGGTAAAATATCTCGTTCGGGACGAGGTTGTGGAGTATTTAACGCCGCTCGTTGCCGAATACGAAACGCAATCGGAAGCAAAAGCGGGCGTGGAGGCGCATTTACAAGAGATTGAGAAAGTTTGTCAAGGGGTGCTTGCCCGTAACGGTTTTGCTTACGGCGCAAAGGCGAACGTACAAACGGAAGCGTTTCCCACTCGCGTATACGAGGGTTATACACTGCCCGCGGGGGAATATACCGCTCTGATAATCGAGCTCGGGCGGGGCGAGGGGGATAATTGGTGGTGCGTGGTGTATCCGCCCCTTTGTTTTACGGCGCAAACGCAACCCAATTTGGTGTATAGAAGTAAAATTTTAGAAATCATTGCCGATTGGAAGTCACGCAGAGGATAGCGCGCTACATAGGAGGAGAATAAAAAATGAAAATGAATAAGAAAACATCTAGAAAACTCAGTTTGGTACTCTGTGCGGTGAGCGCAACGGCGTGTTTGGCGTTGGCTGGTTGCAACTGCATGGGCGGTGGCTCTTCGGGTAGCGACAGCGTGGATAGCTCTACCGCCA
>JAZRBK010000033.1:0-1439 GCA_045635025.1 Candidatus Scatosoma sp. | reverse complement strand
TCCGTTGCGGAGTTGAAAGGGGTGTATGAATATCCGCAGGCAAAGATAACGGATGCGGTGGAAGATTTGCTGAACGTACAATTCCACGACGTCTTACCTGGTAGCTGTATTAAATCGGGGGAAGAAAACGGAATGCGTTTTCTTTATCACGGTTTAAGGGAGCTGGAGCAAGCCAAGATAAACGCCTTTTTTGCATTGTGCAAAGGGCAAAAAGTGGCAGCGGAAAATACCTATCCTATTTTGGTATTCAACCCGAAAACGTATGCGGCGGAACAGCTGATAGAATGTGAATTGTCCATTATTCCTACCGAGCTGTTTGAGGACAGCTTGTCGCAGATAGAAATTTACGATGAGCAAGGTAATAAGCTTTGCGCACAAACAGTAAAAGAGGGTAGCAACCAAAGCATTGACTGGCGAAAGAAAGTAGTTTTTTACGGAAAGCTGAATCCGATGGGGATTACTCGTTTTACGGCAAAGACAGTGGAAAAACCCAAGGCGAAATATCCTATCAATCAAGACGTGGTATTTGACAATGGTCAAAAGAGAGTGGTTATCAACGCAAAGAGCGGCTTAATTGAAAGCTACGTTATCGATGGGGTGGAATACGCGAAAGGAGCTTTGTTCCAGCCCTATATGTGGGAGGATAACGCCGATCCTTGGGGCATGACGATGGAGCAAAGAACGATAGGCATCGGTGAAAATCCTGTTCCCTTTGAAAAATTAGAAAAGCCCGACGGCGTATTTGAAGGTTTGCAGTCCTTCGAGGTGATTGAGGACGGCGACGTTTACATAGGCGCAGAAGCGTGTTTTGGACTTGGAAATACGCGGTTGCGAATCGGTTATAAAATTTACAAACAAGGAACTGCGGTGGATGTTGACGTTAACTTGTTCCCGAGCGAGCCGAACCGGGCGATTAAGTTGCATATACCCGTTATCGGAGATGGATATTGCGGTGAACAAGTTTTCGGCAGAGAAAACTTGTTTGAGGACGGCAGAGAATGCGTTTCGCAAAATTTTGTAGCGAAAAAGTGCGGTGATAAGTATTTGGAAATTGTTACGCCGTCCACGTTTGCATCCTCGTGCAAGGATGGGGAAATTCGTTTCACGTTGTTGCGTTCGGCAACCTATTGCGCGCATCCCGTTCCCGATAGACCGTTGCTCCGTGAAAATATTTTCACACCGAAAATCGACCAAGGTCAACGGGATTACTCGTTTAGATTGCAAATTGCAAACGAGCAGGAATTGAGCAAAAACGCGCAGGAATTTATCGAAAAGCCTTTCGCGCAAAATATATTCCCGACGGTGGATGAAAGCGTGGATAACGGCTTTGAAATTGCGACGGATAATGGCGAAATCAACGTGGTAACGATTAAAAAAGCCGTACAAAAGGAAGGGTATATTCTTCGTCTGTTCAACAACAGCGAAAAAGAAAATGCAAC
>JAZRBK010000032.1:0-2157 GCA_045635025.1 Candidatus Scatosoma sp. | reverse complement strand
GTCATTTTCCTGCAAGGCTTCTTTATTTCAGTGAAAAAATCGGGGTACGGCTTGGGGGATTATGGATTTAATTACGACAAACGAAACGCAAATTTGTTTTCCTTTTATCCACCGTTTGCGTTTGATAATTATATCAAAGCGTTTAGCGAATTTTCCATTAAAAATGGGGTGAAGGAATATTCCTATCTTGAAATGTTGTGGCATTCTATTTGGAGATCGACGATTGGGTGCGTGATTAGTTGGATGTCAACGATTATGGTGTGCTACGTTTTGGCGCATTACAAATCGAAATTTGTTGGATTTTTGTATTCGCTCGGCTTGGTGATTTCCATCATTCCTTTGTATGGTGCAGGGCCTGCAGAGTATAAGCTGTTTAGCGATTTAAACTTGATAGATAATCCTTTGCGATATCTTACGAGTATCTCCTTATTCGGCGGAAACTTCTTTTATATGTATGCTTTCTGGAAGGGGATATCTTGGAGTTATGCTGAGGCGGCGGAAATCGACGGCGCGAATGATTATCAAATTTTTTTCAAGGTTATGTTACCGATGCTTGTGCCTAGTGCGATTGCGCTGTTCGTAATGTCCTTTATCTCGAGTTGGAACGATTACTCGACGACGTTGCTTTATATGAAAGCGTATCCCAACCTTGCGTACGGTGTGTATGTCTTTGAAGAAATCGGTATTCGCAGCACGGGGAAACCCGTATATTTCGCAGGGGTATTGATATCCCTCATTCCCATTTTGGCGCTGTTTTTGGCGTTCCAAAACACGATTATGGAAAAAGTATATTTCGGCGGCTTAAAAGGATGAGGATAAATAAAAAAATCAATTCATGTAAGGAGAAAAAAATATGAGAAATTTTAAAAAGGTTGCAATGCTTGGTATGGCGCTTATGATGTCGGCTACGGCACTTGTCGGTTGCGGCGGTGGTAATACCAACACGGGCGGCACAACGGGTAGCAAGGGGCAAATCACCGTACAAGTGGCAAATCTTGGCTACGGAATTCAATGGCTGAAAGATTTGGCGACGGCGTTTACCGCAGAAACGGACATCGGTGTTACCATCGTACCTGAACTGGGTATGGGCGGTGTGAGTGCCATCGATACGCAGTTGATGTCAGGGGAATCCAATGCGGATATTATCTTTACAAAGAAAGAGGATTTCGACCGTTACGTATATATGGCGCAAGGCCACGATTTCGACGGCACGCATTACGATAAGCTGTACGTAAGCCTCAACGACATTTGGGCGGAAATTGGCTCGAAGGTCAACCCTCAATATGAGGAACATTTCAATTACAATGATAATTATTACGCGGTACCTTGGGCAGGTGGTGCGTTTGGTCTTGTTAGAAACAGAGACGCTTGGGCTGCGTTGGGTTATACCGCCGACTATATGCCCGTAACGACGGACGAATTGTTTGAGGTTTGCGACAATATCGCGGCGCAATACGCAAGCAAGAAAATATATCCGTTCACGTTCAGCGCAAAGAACGAATATTATTCCGACTTTATCAACATTTATTTCGCACAGTACGAAGGCATTGACACCTTCAACCGTTTCAAGAAAGGCAAAGCGCCCTTGGATATGGATGCGGAACAAATCTACAACTACCAAGGTCAGTACGAAGTTGTTGAATTTATCACCAAGCTGTTGGCGATGGAAAAGACCTCTGGCGGTGATTATAGATACAAATATCAGGATGAATATTCGACCTCGCAGGACTTTACGGATATGCAAGGCGCATTCCTTGACGGCGTAGCGGCGTTCTGTATCAACGGTTCGTGGCTGGGCGTGGAAATGGGCAGCGATACGGCAAATATCGACTTTGTAAAAGCACCCGTACTTAGCTCTATCACCGATAAATTTGCAGACGGTTCGGATAAATCGGATGCAAAGCTTCGTGAAATTGTAAAATACGTGGACGGCACGTCTTCGACGAAACCTACGGGTGTAACGGACGGGGATATTGAGTTGGTAAAGGCGGCGAGAAAGAATTCGTATGCGACGGGTGGCGTTGACCATCAGGGCTTCATTCCTTGTTATAGCGACGATATCGACAATGCAAAACAGTTCTTGAAATTCATGTATTCGGATAAGGGTTTGAATACCTATTACGATACTATGGGTGGTTTGAAGTTGCCTGCAACGCC
>JAZRBK010000031.1:0-3517 GCA_045635025.1 Candidatus Scatosoma sp. | reverse complement strand
ATCGGTATGCTCGGTATGGGCGCGGGCGGATTGGACGTAGCCGTCGCTATGGGGGGCGGAACGTATTATATTACGATGCCGAAAATGATTAAAATTAACCTCGTCGGCAGATTATCCGATTACGTCGGGGCAAAAGACGTTATTTTGGAAGTGCTCCGTATTTTAGGGGTAAAAGGCGGCGTGGGCGCGATTGTCGAATACGGCGGAGAGGGGGTTAAAACGCTTTCCGTGCCGCAACGTGCGACGATTACGAATATGGGTGCGGAGCTTGGCGCAACGAGTTCTATCTTCCCCTCCGACGACGTAACGAAAGCGTTCCTCAAAGCAGAGGGCAGAGAAGAAGATTTTATCGAGCTTTCCTCTGATAGCGACGCCGTTTACGACGCGGAATATACGGTGGATTTAAGTAAATTAGCACCGCTTGCGGCGTGTCCGCACAGCCCCGATAACGTCAAACCCGTTGCGGAGCTTGCCGGAATGAAAATCAATCAAGTATGTATCGGCTCGTGTACCAATTCGTCTATGCAAGATATGTTGACGGTAGCGGCGATGCTCAAAGGGAAGACGGTGCACCCCGACGTGAGTTTGTCGATTTCGCCCGGTTCGAAGCAAGTGTATACGATGCTTGCGGAGTGCGGTGCGCTCGCCGATTTGATTAACGCGGGAGCGCGAATCCTCGAATGTGCGTGCGGGCCTTGTATCGGTATGGGGTTCTCGCCCAATTCCGCGGGCGTGAGCTTGCGTACCTTTAACCGCAACTTCCTTGCCCGTAGCGGCACGGCGGATGCGCAGGTTTATCTCGTGTCCCCCGAGACTGCGGCGGCTTCGGCGGTAGCGGGAGTATTTACCGACCCTACGAAGCTTGGAAAAGCACCGAAAGCGGAAATGCCGACTGCGTTTAAGATTAACGATAACTTGATAGAAATGCCCGTTCCCGCAGAGGAAATGGAAAACGTTGAAGTTGTGCGCGGACCGAATATCAAGCCTATTCCCGTAGGGAAAGCTCCTGAAAAAGATTTGAGATGCGAGCTGATTTTGAAAGTAGGCGACGATATTACGACCGACCATATTATGCCCGCGGGTACGAAAGTTTTACCTTACCGTTCCAACGTACCGAAGCTTTCCGAGTTTTGCTTTACGGTCTGCGATAAGGACTTCCCCGCGCGCGCAAAAGCAAAAGGTGGCGGTGTAATTTTGGGCGGTTCAAATTACGGGCAGGGCTCTTCGAGAGAACATGCGGCGCTCGTGCCGCTGTATTTGGGGATAAAAGCGGTGATTGCAAAGAGTTTTGCGCGTATTCACGTGGCAAATCTTATCAACTTCGGTATCGTGCCGATGACGCTTGAAAACCCCGACGATTACGATAAGTTCCAAGAGGGCGACGCGTTGGAAATTAAAGGATTTGCCGAGGCGGTTGCTACGGCTACGGAGGCTATGCTCGTCAACAAAACGAACGGAGCAACGGCAAAGCTTTGCTTGAATTTGACGGCAAGACAACGGGAAATGCTCTCGGCGGGCGGTTGTTTGAATTATACAAAAAATGCAAAATAAACGGAGATAGAAAATGGAAAATAAAGAGTATCAACAGCAGTTGGATTTGGCTTGTGAAAAGTTTAGAAAATTGATGTCCGCACAGCTTTCTCGTGTGGAAGATATGAAAGCGCAAGGGGATTTCGTTGATTATAAAACGCTGAAAACGCTTACAATCGGCGTTTGCGGCGGCGACGGGATTGGACCGATTATTTCCGCGCAAGCACGGCGGGTTTTGGAGTTTATTTTGGACGACCTTGTAAAAGAGGGAAAAATCGAGTTTATCGATATAGAGGGGTTGACGATTGAAAACCGTATCGCAAAAGGAAAAGCAATTCCCGACGACGTTATGGCTAAGCTCAAATCCTGCCACGTAATCTTGAAAGGACCTACGACTACGCCCCAAAAGGGCAATGGTATGCCGAATATCGAATCGGCAAACGTGGCTATGAGAAAGGCGCTCGACTTGTTTGCGAATATCCGTCCCGTCAAAGTCCCCGAAGAGGGTATTAACTGGACGATTTTCCGTGAAAATACCGAGGGCGGTTATGCTATCGGTTCTTCGGGTTTTAATATTACCGAAGATTTAGCGGTGGACTTCACTGTTACGACCAAACAAGGCTCGGACAGAATCGCGCGGCTTGCGTATGACTACGCGCAAAAGAACGGCTTTAAGCGTGTTTCGCTTGTTACGAAAGCGAACGTTATTAAGACGACGGACGGTAATTTCTTGGAGGATTGTCATAAAGTCGGCGATTTGTATCCTGATATCGTTACGGACGAATGGTATGCGGATATTATGACGGCGAAACTCGTCGATAAAAAACGTCGCCGCGATTTCCAAGTTCTGCTCCTGCCTAATTTATACGGCGATATTATTTCTGACGAAGCGGCGGAGTTCCAAGGCGGCGTAGGTACGGCGGGTTGTGCGAATATCGGTAAAAAATATGCGATGTTCGAGGCAATTCACGGTAGCGCGCCCCGTATGATTACGGAGGGAAGAGGGCAGTATGCCGACCCTTGTTCTATGCTCCGTGCTTGCGTAATGCTCCTTTCGCATATCGGCTTGCAGGCGCGTGCGGATAAGCTTGAACGCGCACTGGATATTTGTTCGTTCGAGGAGAAGAAATACGTGATTACAGGCCGCGATACGGGTGCGACGTGCGCACAGTTTGGCGATTACGTGATGGAAACGCTGAAAAATCTCGGTTAAGAGTAACGGTTTCTTTTGCTCAATATAATCGAATATAAATCTAATATGGAGAAATCCCTTTTATGCGGTGGTAAACTGCGGAGGGGGATTTTTCCTTTTGCAAGAGGATTTTTTCGGGAAAACGCTTTACAGAAAAGGGTTTTTATGTTATAATATTATCGGTAAAGTGAAAATGCTTACAAGGTTCGTTTTAGGAGAAAAGAATGAGATATACGTTCCAAGCAATAAAATACGTAATCAAAAACTTTTACTATTTATTGCCGCTCGTGGTGTTGCCCGCTCTGTTTTTGTCTGCGTCAACCGACCAAGAAACTATCTATTGCGTAATAGAAACGCTTGGCGCGCCCGATAGCAACGTTTTGCATTTTGAGCATATTTTCTACGCAATTTCCATTTTGAATTTCTCTTCTTGGGGTGCGGCGATAAGTGGATTGTTGGCGATTGTTACCATCGTTTTGTGCGGTTCGGTGTTGATGGCTATGCTTGAAAAGCATATGCGGATAGGAAAACGCACTTTTAACGGTATCTTCTCTAAGTTGAACGATAATCTTTTATCCACTTGTTGGTACGTGCTTCTTTTGCTCTTAATCTATGAGCTTTGGACGCTTTTAACGGCTACCGTCGTGTTCCTGTTTTCCTTAATTCCCGTTCTTGCGCTTTCGTATACTTTGATGGGAGCGGCGCTTTTGGTTATGCACGTCGTTTTGGTGTATGCGATTGGGTTGATTTATTTGTGGCTGCCCTGTATGCAGCTTACGGGTTTTCGTGCAAGGG
>JAZRBK010000030.1:0-1963 GCA_045635025.1 Candidatus Scatosoma sp. | reverse complement strand
ATGAATTATAACCGCAATCTTATCCCGCCGTGTCTGCTCGTAAACGAGGGGGAAGCGGAATATATCGTTCGCCCGCAATCGTATGAGGATATTACGAGAAACGACGTTATTCCAAAGCGATTGCAAAAACGCTAACGAAACCGAGAGTTGGGTAAAGGAAAAAGCCCGCGAGTCTCTCCATTTTTATTCTATCCTGAGAGAGGATTTTTTGCGGTACGCTTGCAATTTTTTCTCAAAAGTGGTATACTGTTATTATGGAATACGCAATTGCATTATTAGCACAATTTCTCGCCGTTATGGTGGTCATTACCCTGCACGAGTTCGCTCACGCTTTCGTTGCGTATAAGTGCGGCGACCCAACGGCTAAGTTTTCGGGCAGAATGACCTTAAATCCCGTTAAACATTTCGACCCAATCGGTATCGTTATGTTTGCGTTCGTAGGGTTCGGTTGGGCAAAACCCGTGCCCGTAAACCCGCGCAATTTCAATAACTACCGAACGGGCGCGTTTTGGACGAGTGCGGCGGGGATTATCGTAAATTATTTGACGGCGTTTTTATTTTTCCCGATTTTCGTCTTGACGGTAGCTTACCTCGTACCTGCGTTCGAGGGGAAATATCTCGCGCAATTTCTCTATTCTTTTACGAACGGTTTATACGTGTTTTCGCTTTCGTTTTGCGTGTTTAATTTGTTGCCGTTTTATCCGCTCGACGGGTTCCGTATCGTAGACGCGGTAAACCGCCGCCGCGGGAAAGTGTACAGATTTTTACGCCAATACGGCTATTATATTTTACTCGCGCTCGTTTTGATTAGCTTTTTAGCGGATAGAATCGCTATCCTTAGATATATCGACGTTTTAAGTTACGTAATGCGTTTTGCCGTGAATATTTTCGGTAAACCGATTGCGCTGTTTTGGGAATGGATATTTACGCTAATCGGCTAACGCCAAACGGCGCACCGCCTATTCAATGCCTAATAAAAGGGGAGGGTTATGGAAAAACTTACGGTTGATTCGGTTAAAAACTTTGAAACGGAGGTCGATTATACCACCGTTTTGGATAATTTTGAAGGTCCGCTTGATTTGCTCTTATACCTCATTAAAGAGGAGGAAATCGAGATTAAGGACGTTTTCGTGTCGCAGGTAACCGAGCAGTTCTTGAAATATATGCAGGGATTGCCCTATTTGGATATGGAAAAAGCAAGCGAATATCTCAATATCGCCGCTACGATTATCAATATTAAGGCAAAGAGCTTAATTCCGCCTACCGACTTTGACGAAAGCTACGGCGACGACGATTGGGACGACGAGGGGAACGAACGGTATAGCCCCGAACAAGAACTCATTCAAGCCCTTGAAGAATACCAGACGGCGAAAAAACTCAAAGAACGGGAAACGATTGGTTACATATTCAAAGAACCCGATAAAGAGTTCGCTGCGGTGCAGGTGCAGTATACGGATATGACGCTCGACGGACTGATGCAGGCGTTTACGAAAATGATGTTGCGCCTGGAATCGCGTAAACGGGACAACCCGCCGCCGCGAGAAATCCCGAGAGATACTTTTACCGTCCGCGATAAGATTAAACATATCCGACAAACGATTGTTGCTAAAGAACAAATGCAGTTTGAGGAATTGTTTGAGGAAAATACGTCAAACGCAGAAATTGTAACTACGTTCCAAGCACTGTTGGAACTTTTAAAGCACCAATTTGTGTTAGTGGAACAGGAAGAATTATTTGCTTCCATAACCATTAAGAAAAATCCTAATAGAAGTGAGGAAGAAGAAATTGGAGAAATTGACGAATATAATTGAGGCTATTTTGTTTGCTGCTGGGGATGCTGTTCCCATCGATTTGTTGCGTGAAAAGTTGGAAGTTGGCAAACGTCATATGGACGATGCTATCGTGAAATTGGAAAAGAAATACACGGGGGATTGCGGTATCCGCTTGTTGCATTTTAACCATA
>JAZRBK010000029.1:0-1024 GCA_045635025.1 Candidatus Scatosoma sp. | reverse complement strand
GTTGGCTTGTTTGGTTGTTGGTAATTATAGTATATACTGCTTTTATGAAAGGAATATTGTAATAATGTGATAATTATATGAAAAATACAAATAAAAAAATATTTTTTCTAAAAAGCGTTTTACGCTTTTCCTTTTGATGGTTTAAGCGTTTTGAGGGGAACAAAGGACAAAAGGGCGGGATAGGATATATAAAAACCGCCCGCTCCTATAAAACGGGAACGGGCGGGCGTATCACGTAAGATGATATTTAATTATTTGGTTTTCTCGATAGAAGCGAGCGCTTTTTCTACGACGTTTTCCACCGTGAACCCGAAGTGCGCGAAAAGCTTACCTGCGGGTGCGGACGCGCCGAATGTATCCATTGCGATAATTTCACCGCAATCGCCCGCGTAACGGTACCAGCTATACGGCGAACCTGCCTCCACGCAAACTCTTGCCTTAACGTCGGCGGGCATAACGCTCGCACGGTAGCTTGCGGGTTGTTTTTCGAACTCTTCAAAGCAAGGAATCGAAACGACACGTGCGTTGACGTTCTTTTCCGCGAGTACCGCTTTTGCCTTCATACAAAGTTCTACTTCCGAACCGCTCGCAATCAAGAGCACGTCGGGCGTTCCCTCGCAGTCCTCTAAGATATAGCCGCCTTTCAAAGCTTCTTTGCCGCTATTTTCGTACTGAGGAAGATTTTGGCGGGTAAGCACGAGCGCGGTAGGTTCTTGCCCGCTAACCGCGGAAATCCAAGCGGCTGCCGTTTCCTTGCCGTCCGCAGGGCGGTATACTTTCAAACCGGGCACCGAACGGAGCATAACGAGCTGTTCAACGGGTTGATGGGTAGGACCGTCCTCGCCGACGCCGATAGAATCGTGCGTCATAATATACGTTACGGGTAATTTCATAAGCGCGGAAAGGCGCATAGCGGGTTTGCAGTAATCGGAGAACACGAAGAAAGTAGCGCAGTACGCGTGTAAACCGCCGTGGAGCTGCATACCATTAGCAATCGCCGCCATTGCGTGTTCACGGATACCGA
>JAZRBK010000028.1:0-2987 GCA_045635025.1 Candidatus Scatosoma sp. | reverse complement strand
TATAAACCCTCTTGCGTAAGATTTTTATTCTTAGCAATCGCATACTCTTGGGTTTGCGTTTGCGAGAACGGAATCAAAATATTGTATACGAACCCAAATCCCTCTTGTCCGTAAAGCACGAACGAATCGTCGGAAACGCCGTCAAGCGCCGTCGTGAACGCTTCCGTACCTTGCGAATAAGAACGTTCTTGCGTAGCGTAAACTTCCTCATATTTATCGGCTACGTATTTGTAGTCGTTTGCCGTCAATTTCTCAATCGCTCTATCTTCAAGTTCCGCGTAATATTTTTGCACGAGCGCCATCGAAAGGGTGGAAGAAAGTTCTACGTAATAGTAATCAAGTTCCTTAAAAGAAACGGTGTCTTCGCCCTCTTTGATAAGTCCGTAACCTTTGATGTTGGAAAGGAAAGCGTTGTAAGCCTTTTTACGGGTAGACGCCGTTGCGCCGTCTGCTCTGCCCTCTGCGTACGTACCGCATTCATTCAAATTGTTACGTCCCGTGTATACGTCGTAATCAAGCGTATTGTCCGCTTTCAAGGGGAAATAGTCTTCGTTTTGCGTATTCGCATTCGTCGGTGTAGTACGCGTTTCAGTCGTAGCGTGCGAGTGGGTAGACGCCGTAGCCTTAATATAGCTTGCCTCCGCGGAATCGAGGGAAGAGTTAATCGACTTCAACAAGCCGTAAACCGCTTCATTATATTCTTTCAAATCCTCTTTCGTGGTTTTACCGCCGTTCGTAAGGAAATATTTCATCGTCAAAACTTCGGGATGTGCCTCTAAAAGTGCCTTTTCCGTGCCCGTAGCCTTTTCCGTTTCTGCTCTTACGTAAGCAAGACAAGTATCCGCGGTAATCCCCTCAGCCGTGCCCTGTTTCAAGAAATATGCCACCGCGTATTGCGTAAGGATTTTATTTCCCGAAAGCGTGTCCATCAACATTTCAAACGTGTCTTTGTACGTATAACCGTAACTGTTTACGTAATTATAGCCGACACTCATAAAATAAGCAACGAGGTCGCGTTTAGGGATTTCGGTAGAAAGCCCACCTTCGTTGATGAGTTTTTCTACGTCTTCTGCATACGCCTTATACTGCTCGTCTTTGCCAAGATTTTCCGTTATGTCAACGGTGGCTACGATTTGCGCCAAATCTTTTTGCGTGTCTGCGACGAGGAAATTACAGCCTGCGCCGCCTACTGTAAGCGCAAGTCCTAAAAATAATGCCGCTGCTTTTTTTACCGTGTTCTTCTTACTCATAAAATCGCTCCGATTTTTTTATCGTGATTATCCGTCTATGCAAAACCAGTCGAGAACCCCTCTCCCCTATATATACATAGCTACTCTATATTATAACCGATTTTTCAATAAAGTGCAAACGTTTTTCGTCATAAACTCGTGAAAGTTAGCGCAAATTTCAAAAATTTCGTCATTTGAGCCATTAAATCCGCCGAATCGCGCCCTTTTGTAAACTCTACAACGGGCGCTTCCGTCATATTCAAGCGAGTGCGCCCCGCGTATTCGTCGAGTGCCGCCTGTAACCGTTTATCCGCCAAGCTCTCAATCGAGGGGAACTCTAACGCTCCCAAGCCTTTGGCCACGGTAATTTTTTTCACGGAAAACCGCATAGCATAGCTCTTCAACACGGCGATAACCATTAGATTTTCTACCGCGCGCGGAAGCGGTCCGTAAGTATCTTGCAAGGATGCGTATACCCGCTTGTAATCGGAGATGGAGGAAATCTCCGCAATCTGCTTATAGCAATCCATTCTCCCTGCCGATGATTCGACGTACTGTTCGGAAATATAAGCGTTCGCGCGAATGTCGAGCTCTGCCGATTCAAACGATTCGCCCGTCAATTCCTCTTTGAGAAGCTTCGCATACAGTTCGTAGCCGACCTTATCCATATGCCCGTGTTGCTCCGCGCCGAGCACGTTCCCCGCGCCGCGAATTTCCAAATCCCGCATAGCGAGCTTATACCCCGAGCCAAGCTCGGTAAACTCCATAATCGCCTTTAACCTTGCCGCCGCGTTATCCGTCATAACCCGTTCTGCCTTGAACGTAAAATAGGCGTGCGCGAGCCGCGCGGAACGCCCTACCCGACCTTTGAGCTGATAGAGCTGTGAGATACCGAGTTTATCGCTATCGATAACGATAATCGTATTTGCGTTGGGCAAATCCACGCCGTTTTCGATAATCGTCGTGGTTACGAGAATATCCGCCTCTCCCCCGTAAAAATCGAGCACCGCGTTTTCGAGCGCGTTTTTATCCATTCTGCCGTGCGCTACCGAAATCTTCGCTTCGGGCACAATCCGTTTTACCGCCTGTGCAAACGTGAAAATGCTCTCCACTTTATTGTACAGAATAAACACCTGCCCGCCCCTTGAAAGTTCGCGAATACACGCGTCGCGGAGAAGTGTTTCCGTTTCTTCTACCACGTACGTTTGTACGGGCAAGCGTTCGCTCGGCGGCGTTTGAATGGTGGAAATATCCCGTATTCCCGAAAGCGACATCTGCAAGGTTCTTGGCATGGGCGTAGCCGTCATCGTTAAACAGTCGATATCTTTGCGGATATGTTTAATTCTTTCCTTGTGTTCCACCCCAAAACGCTGTTCTTCGTCTAAAACGAGCAGTCCCAAATCCTTGAACGCTACGTCCTTGGATAAAAGCCTATGCGTACCGATAACTAAGTCTATCTTTCCGTTTTTAAGCCCCTCTAAAATCCGTTCCGTTTCCTTGGGCGTATTAAATCTGTTAAGCGAGGCTATCTCCACCCCGAATTGTGCAAAACGTTCCTTTGCGGTGCGGAAATGCTGTTTGCAAAGCACGGTACTCGGACACATTAACGCCGCTTGCTTGCCCGCGAGCACGCAAAGGTAAACGGCGCGGAACGCCACTTCCGTTTTCCCAAATCCCACGTCCCCGCAAAGCAGTCTGTCCATTACCTTTTGCGAGCACATATCCTTTTTTATCTCTTGCACGGAACTCGCTTGGTCG
>JAZRBK010000027.1:0-2017 GCA_045635025.1 Candidatus Scatosoma sp. | reverse complement strand
GCTTTTACAGGTAAAAAAACGAAAAAATATGAAAAAGGAAGCAAAAATACTTGACTGAGTTTAGGTTTTTGTGTTATATTAATAGTCGAGCCGATAGAAACGGGCTTTTTTAAGTCAGCATTTTTTTAGGAAAAAGCTGCGCCTTGGGTAATTCTTCGAGACTGGAAAGAGGAGGTAAAAACTTTTTATGTACGCTATCATCGATAACGGCAACAAGCAATACAAAGTAGCGGAAGGCGACGTTGTAAGAGTTGAAAAGCTCGCAGCAGCGGAAGGCGAAACCGTATCCTTCAAAGTATTGATGGTTGCTGACGAAAACGGTATCAAGACGGGCGCGGAAGTTGAATCCGCAAAAGTTACCGCTACGGTCGTTAAGCAAGACAAGGCGAAGAAAATCATCGTCTTCAAGTATAAAGCTAAAAAGAACGAACGTAAGAAGCAGGGTCACAGACAGCCCTTCACCGCAGTTAAAGTTGAAAAAATCGAACTCTAATTGCAACGCAAGTCTTTCCTAACGGAAAGCGGAAGAAATTTGAATTTTAAGGAGAAATAAAGATGATTTTTATCAGTTTATTCGCTCATAAAAAAGGTACCGGTTCCTCTCACAACGGTAGAGATAGCGAAGCGAAAAGACTTGGCGTGAAGCGCAGCGACGGTCAAGCAGTTCTCGCTGGCAACATTCTCGTTCGTCAAAGAGGTACGAAAATCCATCCCGGCGCTAACGTTGGTATCGGTAAAGACGACACCCTCTTCGCGCTCGTAGACGGAATCGTACGTTACGAAAGAATGGGCAAAGACAAGAAAAAAGCAAGCGTTTATCCCGTAGCGGACGCGCAATAAGCAAAAAACTTCGAAAAACATCGAAAAGACACCGAATCTCGGTGTCTTTTTTCTTTTGCTTTTTCTTCCGTTTTATTTTATCTCTTTTGTATTTTATTCGCTTCTCTTATTTTACCGTTTTATACAAAGGTCCATACGCGTTGCAGGCACGGTAATCCTGTCCCTCTTTGTCCATACCGAACGCATTCCAAGCCGCAGGACGGTATATCTTCTCTTCGGGAACGTTGTGCATACATACGGGGATTCTGAGCATTGAACACATCGTAATCAAATCCGCACCAATATGCCCGTACGAAATAGCGCCGTGGTTCGCGCCCCAGTTGTTCATAACTTCGTACGCGGTCTTAAACGCGCTCCCCTCTTTGCCGTCGCAACGGGGTGCAAACCAAGTACACGGCCACGTATAGTCCGTTCTCTTCCAAAGCTTGTGGGTTACTTCGTCGGGCACGCTCACCGTCCAGCCTTCCGCAATCTGCATAACGGGTCCTAAGCCCTTAACCATATTCAGCCGTATCATCGTGCACGGCATTTCCGCGCGCGTTACGAAACGGGAAGAATACCCGCCGCCTCTGAAATATCCCAAATCGGCATACGGCCAAGTCGTCGCTTTCATACACGCATCGACGTCTTTATCCGCCATCTCCCACCATTTCTTCATAACCGCGTTCCCGTTTTCGTCCTTTACCTCGCCGCAAGCGTCTACGCACGCCGCGCCCGAGTTGATAAGGTGAATAAACCCGTCTGCCGCCTTGGCTTTTCCGTCGATTTCATAGCCCGTTACACGCTTGATAGCGTCGCCGCTCCAATACGTTCTTACATCCGCGAAAATCTGCGCTCTGCCCGTGAGCAGTTTCATAAACAACATACTCACGCCGTTCAAGCTGTCGTTTTCCGTAGCCAAAATATACGGTTCGCGCGCGCCGTTCCAGTCGAACGTAGAGTTAAGTATACTCTCGGGGAAATCGCAGTTGGGATAGAAGTCCGTCCATTGTCTTTGCCCTTGGAAGCCCGCCACGATAGCGTTATGTCCTACCATTTCTTCTTCCGCACCTTTGGGAAGATTGAGGTTGCCGTTCATAAGGTCCTTGATGATACAAGCCATTTTCGCCGTGAACTCCCAATCCTTTTCCTTTTGTTCTTTCGTGCGTTGTAAGTTTTCAGGGTTCTTGTCGAAATC
>JAZRBK010000026.1:0-2965 GCA_045635025.1 Candidatus Scatosoma sp. | reverse complement strand
GCATCCATGGGTATTTATATCTTCACGGCGAAAAAACTGTTTGATTACCTTGAAGCAGACGAGGCGAACCCGAATTCCTCTAAGGACTTTGGTACGGACGTTTTGCCTGCAATGTTGAACGCAGGGGAAAAGATGTATTCTTACCGTTTTGACGGGTATTGGAAGGACGTAGGTACGATTGCTTCGCTTTGGGAAGCGAATATGGATTTACTCGGGGAAAATCCCGTGTTCGACGTAGCGGATAAGGCTTGGAAGATTCATTCGCGTAACCCGCTTGCTCCCCCCGAACATATCGGCACGGACGGCGTAGTGAAAAACTCGATGATAGCGCTCGGTTGCGAAATCGACGGTGTGGTGGAGAACTCCATTCTCGGCAGTAACGTTATCGTGGAAAAGGGTGCGGTGGTAAAAGATGCGGTCGTACTTGCAAACAGCGTGATTAAAGAGGGGGCTACCGTTTCCTATTCTATCGTAGACGAAAACGTTACGGTAGGGAAAAATGCGAAAATCGGCGTGGGGAAAAATCCCACTGCGGAAATCGTGGTGCTTGGCAGAGATTTAACCGTTGGCGATAACGTAACGGTAGCGCAAGGACAAATGCACGAGAAAGACATTTTGGCGTAAAGGGGGAATAAAATTATGACGAAAACGGCAATCGGCGTTATTTTTGCAAACTTACACGAAGAACACGTACCCGAACTCGTAAGAAGACGGACGATGGCTTCTATCCTGTTCGGCGGCAGATACCGCATTATCGACTTTATTTTATCGAATATGGTCAATTCGGGAATCAATACGGTGGGGCTCGTTACGAGCAATAACTACCGCTCGCTTATCGACCATCTCGGTAACGGTAAAGATTGGGATTTGGCGAGAAAGGACGGCGGGATTATTCTTTTGCCCCCGTTCTCGGAAAAGAACGATAAGCTTTACAATACGCGCTTAGAAGCGCTCGGTTCGCTAATGGGCTTTTTGAGCCGTCGTAGCGAGGAATACGTCGTACTTACCGACTGTGATTACGTGGCAAAACTCGACGTAGCGGATATTATCCGTTATCATCAAAAGAAGAACGCGGACATTACGCTCGTATCCCGTTTGGGCGAAGTGGAACGGCGTTCCGACTTTATGATAATCGACGCGGATGAAAAGGGTCGGGCTACCGACATTAAGCTTGCTCCGCACGTAAAAGCGGGTGAAAAGGTAAACTTGTTCGCAAACGTAATGGTTATCAACCGTCAGTTTTTGCTCAATCTCGTCGGCGATTCGATTACGCACGGATTTACGAGTTTTGAGAGCGATATTTTAGTGAAACAACTTAGCAGTCTTAAAATCTACCGTTATGATTTCAAGGGCTATTACGCGGGGATTGACAGTATGTCTGCGTATTATAAACATAATATGGAACTTTTGAATAAGTCCGTTCGCGACGAGTTGTTCGGTGAACGTGATATCTACACGAAAGTCCGCGATAGCGCGCCCTCGAAATACGGGGAAAACGCTGTCGTAAAGAACTCGCTTATCTCCGACGGTTGTGAGATTGAGGGGGTTGTAGAGAACTCGATTTTGTTCCGCGGGGTAAAGGTCGCAAAGGGCGCAGTCGTGAAAAACTCGATTGTTATGCAGGATAATATCATCGGGCAAAATACGTCGCTCGATTGCGTGATTACCGATAAAAACGTTGTCGTAAGCGATAGAAACACGCTCGGCGGGTGCGCGGATTTGCCTTATTACATACCCAAAGGCACAAGACTTTAAGAATAAGGAAAGGAGTAAACTATGTCAGAAACGAAAACGGCAAAAGCGACGGTAAAAACAACGAAAAACCCAAACGTACTCGAAGGGAAAAAGGTGCGTATCCCCGTGCGAAAAAAGACGGCTGAACCCACGCTCGTGGAAAAGAAAAAAATCTTGTTCGTGGCTTCGGAAGCAAGACCGTTTATCGCGACGGGCGGTCTTGCCGACGTTATCGGTTCGCTGCCGCAAGCGCTTGCCTGCGACCCTAAATACGATATTCGTGTGGTATTACCGTTGTATTCGGACATAAAGAGCGAGCACCGTAGAAAAATGTCCTTTTTGGGTAATTTGTACGTAACGCTCGCTTGGCGTAATCAGTATTGCGGTGTATTCCGTTACGTGGAAAACGGCGTTACCTATTATTTTATCGACAACGAGTACTATTTCAAACGCAGCGGTTGTTATGGATATTACGACGACGGGGAGCGTTTCGCGTTCTTCTCGCGTAGCGTACTGGAAATTATGCCATTTATCGACTTTTATCCCGACGTTTTGCATTGCCACGATTGGCAATCTGCGCTTGCGGTAATCTATTTAAAAACGCTTTATTGTAAGCGTGCGGAATATCAATTTATTCGCGCATTGTTTACCATTCATAATATAGAATATCAGGGGAAATACTCGCTTGACATTTTAGAAGACTTATTCGGGATTTCGAACGCGTTTAGAAATCTTGTGGAATTCGACGGGTGTATTAACCTTATGAAAGGTGCGATTGAGTGTTGCGATTATTTCTCAACCGTGAGCCCCACGTACGCAAAAGAAATTAAAACAGCGCAATATGCACACGGTTTGGAGAGTATCATTTGCAGAAACGAGGGGAAATTGACGGGGATTTTGAACGGTATCGACGTGGAATCGTACAATCCCGCCAACGACAAGGCGCTTTTTGCGAACTTTGACGCGGAGGATTTGGAAAACAAGTCGGTTTGTAAAAAAGAACTGCAAAAAATGCTTGGTTTGCCTGAAAAGAACGTACCGATAATTGCGATGATTTCCCGTTTGGTTTCGCATAAGGGTTTAGAACTTGTCAAAACGGTGTCAGAAGATATTTTACACGAGGACGTACAGTTCGTATTGCTTGGAACAGGAGATTTCTCTTACGAGGAATATTTCAAAGATTTAGGAAAACGTTACGAGGGCAAGGCTTCCGTAAATATTGCCTTTAACG
>JAZRBK010000025.1:0-2072 GCA_045635025.1 Candidatus Scatosoma sp. | reverse complement strand
CAAGCGAGCGCCATCGCTATCATAACACGTTGCCGCATACCGCCGGAAAGTTGGTGGGGGTATTGCTTGGCTACCGCCTCGGGATTGGGGATTTGCACGGCTTCGAGCATTTTCACCGCCTCTACCGCCGCCTGCTTTTTCGTCATCTTTTGATGGATAATGAACGGTTCGGAAAGCTGTCTTTTCACGGTGAATACGGGATTCAACGAAGTCATCGGTTCTTGGAAGATAACCGAGATTTTATTTCCTCGAATAGAGTGCATTTTTTCGATAGGGATTTTTGTTAAATCCTCCACTTGCCCGTCCGCGTTGAACAGGATTTCGCCCGAATGGATATAACCGTTTCCGTCCAAAAGGCGCAAAATGCTCATAGCGGATACACTTTTACCCGAACCCGACTCGCCTACGATACCGACGGTTCTACCCGCTTCAAGGGTATAGGAAACGTCGTTTACGGCTTTTACGGTACCTTTTTTCGTTTTGAAATAGGTATGGAGATTTTTTACTTCTAACAACGGCATCGTTCTCACCTCTCTGAACTAGATTTCGGGTCCATAACGTCCCGCAACGCGTCGCCGATAATATTGATGCAAATGGTAGTAACCATCAAGAAGATAGAGGGGAATACCCATTGCCACCAATAATTTTGAATAACAATCGAGTTAGACGCACCGTCGAGCATATTGCCCCAAGTAGGACGGGGTAACTGTACGCCGAAACCAAGGTAAGAAAGCGACGATTCCGTGAGCATACAACTCGCAAAATCGAGCGTCATCGTTACGATGATAATCGAAATAATGTTCGGCAAAATATGCTTAAAGGCGATTTTTCTTTCCTTAACGCCCATTGCTTTCGCGGCTAAAACGAACTCTTTTTCGCGTTCAGCGAGTACCTGTCCGCGCACGAGCCGTGCGAGCCCCGTCCAAGAAAGCAATCCCAATATTACCATAATGAGTACGATTCGCGTTCCCTCGCCTAGACCTAACGTCTGTACGACGAGCGACAAAATCAGCGCGAACGGCATAAACGGAATTGCCGAAACGATTTCCGCAAGTCGCATAAAGAACATATCCACCCAACCGCCGAAATAACCCGATAAACAACCGACGATAATGCCGATAATCGAAGAAATGACAACGGCAATCGCACCAATCGTCATCGTTAAACGTCCGCCGTTGAGGATTCTGTTCCATATATCACGTCCGAGCGAATCCGTACCCATAAGATACCCTTTCAAGCCCCATTTTGCAATCACTTCACCGTTTTCGTCCACGGCGTAATTTTGGAAAGGACCTGTGAAAACTTGTGCCGCGCCCGCTGCTTTTTTAGGGACGTCCGTTTGATTCCAATAATTATCCCCCCAAGAGAGCACTCTGCCCTCGCTCGTAATGGCGGTATAATGCTTCATACCCCCCGCTACGGAAACGAACTTCTCGCCCTCGTTTAACGTAGGTACGGCGTTCTCCGTTGTATAAATGTTACCCGTAATCACTATGGAGCCGTCGTCGAGCACAAGCGCAACCGAGCCCCTCGCACAAGCGATATCCACGACTTTAAGATTGTGTTCCGCAAGGTACTCATTCAAAACGACGCGCGTTTTTTCTCCCGCTTCGTTCTCCACGTAAATATAATCGAACTTTTTCGTATTGCCTGCCGCAAACGTACCGTCTTTCAACAAAGCAACCGCCGCGTCGTTCGTGAAAGCTATCTTTTCCACGTTGTTGAGCGCTTTAATCGAGCTCATATTCGTTGCGCCGTTATTGTGGTTACCCCACATATACACTTTGCCGTCGTTCATAACGATTGCACTTACCTGCATACCGCAAACGAGCTGTTTTACCTGCGATGCGTCAATCGTGCCGTTCAAAAGCTTATCGGGCATATACGTATACAAAAATTGCATAGCCGCGTTATCTTTGGGAACTGCACCGTATTGCGCAAGATTGCTTTGCCCCCAACCGTATACCTTTCCACTTTCGCCAATCGCAATGATATGGTCAGAGCCCGCCGCCACGTGCACGATTTTCTCGTTTTTGACTTCCTGCGGGATTTTGTGCGCGTTCCAGTTCAAC
>JAZRBK010000024.1:0-8329 GCA_045635025.1 Candidatus Scatosoma sp. | reverse complement strand
ATGTACGCCGAGCATAAAAAGCGGGCTTTGCAGCAGGCGCAAGCCCCCAAACGCTTACCTGACGGCAGGTTTGGTATCGGGAGAGAACACGTAGCTGCTATCGTCAGCGCGAGAATGCGTATTCCGCTTTTGAAAATTACGCAGGAAGAGGGCGAAAAACTTATGCGCCTTGAAGAGGATTTGCATAGACGGATTATTGGGCAAAACGAGGCGGTAAACGCGGTAGCAAAAGCGATTCGCCGTGCCCGCGCAGGCTTGAAAGACCCGTCCCGCCCTATCGGTTCGTTTATTTTCGTCGGACCTACGGGTGTGGGAAAAACCGACCTTTGTAAAGCGCTCGCAGAAGCGATGTTCGGCTCGGAAGAACAAATGGTTCGCTTGGATATGAGCGAATATATGGAAAAGCAGTCGATTTCCAAACTTATCGGCGCGCCTCCGGGCTACGTTGGGTACGAAGATACGGCGGGGCAACTGACCGATAAAGTTCGGACCAATCCCTATTGCGTGATTCTTTTCGACGAAATCGAAAAGGCACACCCCGACGTTTTCAATCTGTTGTTGCAGATATTGGACGACGGAAGACTGACGGATAGCAAAGGCAGAACGGTAAGCTTCAAAAACGCCGTGATTATTCTTACTTCTAACGCAGGAGCGGCGGTAAAAGAAAGCGAACGTACGGGTGTGTACGGCTTTGCGGACGAGGGGCGCGGCGGCGAAGAAATCGGTGAAAAGCAGTACGAGGCTATGAAAGACAATATCACGAAAGAACTCAAAGAACGTTTCCGTCCCGAGTTCTTGAACAGAATGGACGACGTTATCGTATTCCACCGTTTAAGCGAGGCGGATTGTGCGCGCATAGCGGGGAAAATCGTGGACGGGCTTTCCAAACGGCTTTTAGAGCAACGCGGGATAACGTTGACACTCACGCAAAACGCGCTCGATGCACTCGTACAAGAAGGTTACGACCCGCAGTATGGAGCAAGACCGCTTAAAAGAGTAGTGCGCCGCCGTATCGAGGATAGACTTTCCGAAGAGATTTTGCTGGGAAGAATTGAAAACGGTAAGAGTATAACGGTGGACTTTGCAAACGGCGATTTCACGTTTTCCGCAAAGTAAAAGAGGAGGATAGTTATGAAATTAACAACGGCGGGCGAGTCGCACGGCAAGGCGCTCGTAGCGATTATCGAGGGATTACCCGCGCATTTGAAAATGGACTTAAATAAGATAAATAGCGATTTGTCGCTCCGTCAAAGCGGTTTTGGGCGCGGCGGTAGACAAAAAATCGAAAAGGACGGCGCGGAGATTTTGACGGGCGTTCGGAACGGAGAAACGCTCGGCAGTCCGCTTACTCTTTGCATTTATAATAAGGATTACCAAAATTGGGAACGCAGTATGTCGGCAGGAGAATGCGACGGCGAAGAAATGGCAAAAAAAGCCTTGACGAAAGTTCGACCCGGCCACGCCGATTTAACGGGTGTTTTGAAGTTTGAACAAACGGACGCTCGAAACATTTTAGAACGCGCTTCTGCGCGGGAAACGGCTATTCGCGTAGCGGCGGGGGGCGTATACAAACAGTATCTTTCCGCGCTCGGTGTGGAAATCGGCGGCTACGTAAAAGAGATTTGCGGCGTAGAGGACACGGGCAGGTACGAGTTTAACGACTTACACCGCGCAAAAACGAGCGAAACGGGTATGCTTGATAAGAATGCGGAAGCGTTAGCGAAAGAAAAAATCGCGGCTTTGCGAAAAGACGGGGATACGGCGGGCGGCATAGTGGAAATCCGTGTGCGCGGCTTAAAGCGCGGATTTGGCAGTATGATGACGTACGCGGAGAAATTGGACGCCCGTCTTGCGCAAGGGCTTATGAGTATACAGGCGGTTAAGGGCGTAGAAATCGGCGCGGGGTTTGCGGTTGGTAAGCTTAGCGGCAAGGACGTTCACGACGAGATTTTTTACGAAGAAGGGAAGGGGTATTTCCGCGAAACCAACCGCGCGGGCGGTATCGAGGGCGGTATGTCTAACGGCGAAGAGCTTGTGTTCCGTGTGGTGATGAAGCCTATTCCTACCCTTATGAAAGGCTTAAAAACGGTAGATTTCGCAACGGGCGAGGAAGCGGTTGCGGCGAGCGAACGCAGCGACGTTTGTGCGATTTTTGCCTTAGAGATTATCGCGGAAGCGGTAGCGGCGCAAGTACTTGCGGACGTCGTAAGCGAGCGACTTGGCGGCGACACCCTTTCTCAGGTGCAAGAGCGGTATGCCCGCTTGCCGTAATATCACGGAGAGAGAGTATGAAAGAAATAACCTTAAAAACGCCGTCGATGACGGGAAAAATCTACGTGGGGAGCGACGTGATAGAAACGCGGTTGCCCACGCTTACGGGCGGGCAAAAAAACTTCGTGCTTACCGATTCGAACGTATACCGCATATACGGTTCTTTTTTTGAAAAATATTTTCAAGGTGCGGAGATTTTCGTGTTGCCCGCAGGTGAAGAATATAAAAACTTTCAATCGTTAAACGCGATTTTAGAGAAAATGGCGTGGGCAGGGTTGCATCGAACGTCCAGACTATTCGCCGTTGGCGGCGGAGTCGTCGGGGATATCGGCGGACTTGCGGCGGCGCTTTATATGCGCGGGATTTCCTGCGTACAAATCCCCACCACGCTTTTATCGCAGGTGGATAGCAGCGTTGGAGGCAAGACGGCGGTAGACCTTGGCGGCGTAAAAAATATCGTCGGCGCGTTTTATCAGCCTTGCGAGGTATTGATAGACCCTGCTTTTTTGAAAACGCTTCCCAAACGGGAGCTCAAATGCGGGTTAGGCGAAATCGTCAAATACGCGGCACTTAGCGGGGATATTTTCGATTGCTTGCAAGAGAATATGGACAAGACGGGCGATTTGGCATTTTTGGAGACACTGATTGTCGCTTGCGTAGAACATAAGGCGCGCGTAGTGGAAGCGGACGAAAAGGAAACGGGCGAGCGCAAATCCCTCAACGTCGGACATACGACGGGGCACGCTATCGAGCTAACGCACGGCTTATCCCACGGGGAGAGCGTACTTTTTGGAATGCTTCTCGAAACGCAAATTGCTATTCGTGCGGGCGTGTGCGAAGAGTGCTATGGACGGGAATTGCTTGCTATCGTGAAAAAGGCACTAAAAATCGAGCCCTGCTCCCACCCCGATTTTTCTGGGATTGATAAAGATGCGCAAAAGGCGAAATCGGATAAAAAGAACGTGGGCGACGACAAAATCGTAACCTCCGTTCCTAAACGTAAAAACGAATGGACGGGTTTTACGCTTCCTTTTGCACAGTACGTAGCCGCGCTCCAAGCGGCGGTAAAAGAGTTAGAGTTATAATTAGGTAATGAACGATTATGGAAAAAAGTAGACTGCATATACAACCGAGCCCCCGTTTCGAGGGGGAATATACGCTCCCTGGGGATAAATCGATAACGCACCGCGCGGTGATGTTCAATAGCGCGGCGACGGGCGAAGCGGTAATTACCAACGCGCTCACGGGCGAGGACTGTCTGTCCACCTGCCGTTGTATGCGCGCGCTCGGTGCGGAAATTGAAATAGATAAAACGACGTTACGCGTAAAGGGAACGCCGCGCTTTATAAACGGGGCGCGCCTTGATTGCGGTAATTCGGGCACGACGATACGCCTTTTGACGGGGCTCGTTTCGGGGAAAGGGGTAGAAGCTACGCTCTTTGGGGACGCGTCGTTGTCCTCTCGCCCGATGAAACGGGTATCTCAGCCGCTTTCCTTGCTCGGCGCGAGGGTGGAAACGACGGACGGACACGCGCCCGTGCAAGTTTTACCGAGTGCATTACACGGTGCGGAAATTGATTTGCAAATCTCTTCCGCGCAAGTCAAGAGCGCGTTACTTTTAGCAGGGCTTTCCGCGAAAGGAAAAACGCTCGTAAAAGAACCCGTAAAATCGCGCGACCATACCGAGCGTATGCTTGCGGCAATGGGTGCGAGTATCACGGTGGACGGCAATGCGGTTACGGTGGAGGAGAGCGAACTTTCTTCCCTAAACGTATGCGTACCGTCGGATATATCTTCTGCGGCGTATTTTATGGCGCTCGGCGCACTCAAAGGGGAAACGCTTTGCAAAAACGTAGGGATTAATCCTACGCGCACGGGGATTTTATCTGCGTTTGATAAATTGGGAGTGGAATATGCGCTGCTTAATCGCCGTGTTTCGGGCGGGGAAGAAACGGCGGATATTCTCGTAAAACAATCGGCTATGCACGGGATAACGCTCACGGCGGCGGACGTGCCTGCGATGATTGACGAGTTACCGCTCGTTGCGCTTTTGTGCGCGTTTGCGGACGGCGAAAGTTATATTACGGGCGCGAAAGAACTGCGCGTAAAAGAGAGCGATAGGATTGCTACGACGACGGAGTTGATTAGAAATCTCGGCGGCGATTGCACGGAAACGGAGGACGGATTCGTGATTCGCGGCAGAGAAAAGCTTATCGGCGGCGACGTGGACAGTTATCTCGACCACCGTATCGCAATGACGGCGGCGGTGGGTATGCTCGCCAGCGAAAAGGGCGGCACTATACTTGGGAGCGAGTGTTGCGCGATTTCTTTCCCCGATTTCTTTGAGAAATTGGGCGTAAAGCAAGGATAAAGAGGGGGGCAGGTACGAGATGAATAAGAAAACGTTACGGCTCGGACTGGTTGGAAAAGACGTTTCCAAATCAACGAGCGGACAAATTCATACCTTTATTCTGAGTCGGCTTGGCGTAGATTGTGTTTATGAAAAACATTCTATTACTCCCGACGAACTTGATTTTACCGTGCGGCATTTGCTTGGCGATTGCGACGGGTTTAATATCACTATTCCCTACAAACGGGATATTTTCGAGTATCTTGACGGCATACAGGGCGACGCGTTTGCTTGCGGAGCGGTCAATACGGTAGTTTGCACGACGGGACAGGGCTATAACACCGACGGCGTGGGCTTTGTTTTAATGCTTGAAACGGCGGGGATAGCGGTGCAAGGCAAAAGCGTGCTCGTGCTCGGCGCGGGCGGTGCGGGCAGGAGTACGGCGTTGGCGCTCAAAAATGCGGGCGCGGACGTTTCTATGTACCGCCGCAACCAAGCGGAACTTCAAGAAGCGTGCGAACAGCTCGGCGTGCGCGCGGCAACGAGCGTTGCCGACGGGCGTTACGATATTTTAATCAACTGCACGGGGGTAGGTATGCACGACACGATAGGCGTATCGCCCGTAGGGAAAGAAGCGTTCGAGGGGGCGAGCGTAGCGATAGACCTTATCTATAGCCCTAATCCGTCCGAGTTTTTGCGGCTCGCAAAAGAGCAAGGCTTACAAACGTTAAGCGGCGAGGCGATGTTATTTTACCAAGCGTATTACGCCGATTGTCTGTTCTTAAATCGGGAAGCGACGGTGGCGGAAGCGAAAACGTTTTATACGGAATACAAAGAAAAAAACGTGTAATCACGGAGGAAATATTATGAAGTTTTTAATCATCAACGGAGTAAATCTCAACTTAACGGGCAAGCGTGAGACGGGTGTTTACGGCAACGCAACCCTGGAAGCAATCAACGAAAAAATCGCCGAATACTGCAAAAATAACGGCGATGAAGCAGCTTTTTATCAAAGCAATATCGAGGGCGAACTCGTGAATAAACTGCACGAGGCGTATTTGGATAAGACGTGCGACGCGATACTTTTGAATGCGGGCGCGTTTACCCATTACAGCTACGCGCTTCGCGACGCGATAGCGGCGATGGATATTCCCGTTGTAGAAGTGCATATTTCCAACGTACACGCGCGCGAACCGTTCAGAAGCACGAGCGTGCTTTCCGAGGTTTGCAAAGGGGTAGTTTGCGGACTTGGCGTAGGAAGCTACCTTGCGGCGATAGCAGGTTTGAAAGCCTAAACGAAAGCAAAATCAAGGACGAAAAGCGCGTATAAAAGGCTTAGGAGGACGAACAATGAACCTGATATTATGCGGAATGATGGGTGCGGGGAAAACGACGATAGGGATTAAAATAGCCGAACTCACGGGGCGCAGGTGGTACGATACCGACGGCGTTATCGTGGATAGATACGGGAAGATTTCGGATATTTTCGAGTATTATGGCGAGGCGCATTTTAGAAAGTTGGAAACGGAAATCGTGAAAGAACTTGCCCAAAAGGACAACTTGATTATTTCGACGGGCGGCGGCTTGGTTTTGAAGAGCGAAAACAACGAGGTTTTACAGGCGAACGGAAAAATTATATTTTTACGCGCCTCGCTTGAAACGCTCGCGAAACGTTTGCACGTAGACGGTACGCGCCCGCTTTTGCAAACGTCCACCGAGAGTATTCGCGACAGACTTGCGCGGTTGATGAAAGAGCGTTCGCCTATCTACGAGCACGTTGCCGATTACGTAGTGGACGTAGACGGAAAAACGCCCGAAGAGATAGCCAAAGAAATTGTTCAAATCACGAAGAAAGACTAAAAGGACAGGGGCAGGTACGAGGTGAAAACGGTTTTAATTACGGGCGGCGTGCGAGGAATCGGGCTTGCAATCGCCAAAGAATACCAAAAACAGGGTGCGCGCGTTATCGTGAGCTATTCCCGCGACGAAGAAAACGCCCGCCTTGCGAGCAAAGCGGGCTTAGAGGTGTACCGCGCGGACGTGTCCAAAGAAGAAGAGGTGGCGGAATTATTTTCCCGTTTCCATACGCTAGACGTGCTCGTCAATAATGCGGGGATTGCGCTTGTCAAACAAATCCAAGACACGAGTTATGGCGAATACGAGCGGTTAATGTCCGTCAACGTCGGCGGTGCGTTTTTATGCAGCAGGGAGGCGGTTAAAAAAATGCTTCCGAACCAAAGCGGACTGATTGTGAATATATCTTCCGTTTGGGGGGAGGTAGGCGCGAGCTGTGAGAGCGTGTATGCCGCATCGAAAGCGGCGCTTCTGGGATTGACGAAATCGTTAGCCAAAGAACTTGGCTATTCGGGAATTCGCGTGAATGCGATTTCGCCGGGTGTAATCGATACGCCGATGAACGCGAGTTTTAGTAAAGAGGAAATGCGCTCCATTCAAGAGGAAATCCCGATGCGTCGTTTAGGCACGGGTGCGGACGTGGCGAAAGCCGTTCTCTTTTTGGATGAGAACGACTATATCACGGGCGTTGATTTACCTGTTAACGGCGGCTTTTCGATTGCATAAGCGGGTTTCGGGACAGACGGGGCGCAAAACTATGCGCTAACGCGATTTGGCGAACGCCCGTTCGCGAGCGCGAACCCCCAAGCTACAACCGTCGTTATTTTTTCAAATATCCTTCTAATATTTTTTGTATAAAGTCGTCGGCTATTCCCGCCGTAGGGGATTGCGGCGATTTTTCTTTTTCTTCCCCGTCCGCGTTTTTTTGGGGTTGCGGTTCTTCCGTTTTTTGTTCGCCGTGTTTTTGTTGAGGGTCTTTCTCGCCGTCCGCCTTTTTAGGCGGTTGTTGTTTTATCGTGGAGAACGTTTCGTTAAACTTAGACAAATCGTTTAAGAAGTTGAGCATTTGTTGCGAGTTTTTCAGTTGCCCCATCAAAGGTTTTACGCTTTGAGCAAAATCGGGGTTTTGTGAAAGATAATATAAAAGCACCAACATTAAGATTTCCATACTACAATATATGCCGCGCTCGCAAAAAGTTGCGCTCTGGAATAGAATGGAAAAGAGAATGCCCGAAAATGGGCGTTTAACGGTATCGGAGGTGTAAAAATGAGAAGTTTCAAACAGTACGGCAAACAAACCGCAACACAAAGAGAAAAGAGCGGGCTCTCGCCAACGGACGGGTACGCAAGCGAGGGAACGGCTATGGGGGAAACGGCTACTGCGGAAGAACTCACGCAAAAAATCGCTAACGCCTATCACGGCAGGAGTAATGCCGATATGCTAAGAAGTATTCTCGCAGAAGCGGAAAGAAGCAAACGGGCAGGAACGCTTTCCAACGAGGAAATCGAAAACTTTTATCAGACGTTTTCCCCAATGCTCGACAGTTCTCAACGCAAACGCTTGCGCGCCGTCGTAGAACGGTTAAAAAACCTCTAAACGGGCAAACAAGCCCACCGCGTACGCGTTGAACGGTGTAAAGTTAACGCTCGTTAGGCTAAAATCAACCGTTTTTCAAATCGTCGAGCGCCGTTAAAAGTTCGTCGATTTGCCGCTTGGAGTTAAAAGTGGAAAAAGAAACGCGTACCAATCCGCCGTCGTCGGAGTTTAACGCTCGGTGCATAAAGGGCGCGCAGTGCAAACCGCCGCGCACGCAAATACCGTAGGTGTCGGAAAGGATACTTGCCAAAGTTTCC
>JAZRBK010000023.1:0-1494 GCA_045635025.1 Candidatus Scatosoma sp. | reverse complement strand
AAAGGATATAGCTATATTCTAAAAAATTCCACGGGGGATATTTTGTAAAACTTTGACGGTGCTTTTTTTATTTTGTCGAAAAAAAATTTGGGTTTTAATGAAAAAATACTTGACTTTTTTTTAGGAATCGTTTATTATAATCAAGCGTTGTGTGTTGCAAGCTCAATACGGAACGGGCCTTTAGCTCAGTTGGTTAGAGCTGCCGGCTCATAACCGGCTGGTCCACGGTTCGAGTCCGTGAGGGCCCACCAAAACTTCATTTTTTCTTTATGGCCCAGTAGCTCAGTTGGTTAGAGCGCCAGCCTGTCACGCTGGAGGTCGACGGTTCGAGCCCGTTCTGGGTCGCCAAAAAAAGCCACTCGTTTGAGTGGCTTTTTTCTTGCTTTCTTTCTTCTATTTTCGCGTGTTCGTATATTTTGTTGCATTCGCGCAGCTCTATAATGCCGATATGCGTAATTACTGCTTAAAAAACGCTTTCCCCTACGATAACGGGCGTTACTTTCTCACCGTTGATGACGAGATACGCATAACTCCCACCCTCGCCCGCACAATAGCGTAACGACCCGGGATTAACGAGCATAACACCGTCGATTTCGTCGATACGAGCCGTATGGGTATGTCCGTAAAGCGCAACGTCGCAATCTCTCTTTTTCGCTTCCTGTGCTAACCGCGCGAGTGTGGATTTTACCCCGTACTTATGCCCGTGGCAGTATAAGATTTTTACACGCTCAACCTCCAAGATTCCCTCGTCGGGGAGCGGAGAGAATACGTCGCAATTTCCTAAGCAAGCATACGCCTTTTCGGGATAATCGCCAATGAGAGTTCTCGCTTCGCTAAACCCGTCGCCAAGATGTACGATAAAATCGTTCTCGGCAAGAATCGAGCGCATTTTTTCTATACCTTTCCCGCTACCGTGCGTATCGGAAATTACCACCAACGTTTTCATTTTATCCTCGCAATTTTTACGTTCAACGCGTATCTGCCCCTATGCTTTTGGTTTATCGCGTTTATTTCTCGTCTATTTTCCAAACCTTAGATAATTCCTGCAAAGCGCGGAAACGGTGGGAAACGGCGTTCTTTTCTTCCGCCGAAGCAAGCCCGAACGATTTCCCCAAATCCTCACTTTCAAACAGGCAATCGTAACCAAAACCGCTCTCGCCCGTTTCCTTGCATAAAATCTTGCCGTAGGTATGCCCCTCGACGACGATTTCCTTGCCGTTTGGATATACGAGCGCAATTGCACTTGTGAAATGCGCGTTTCTGTTTTGTATATTTTTCATATTTTCAAGCAACACGTCCCGATTTTTCTTATCGTCGCCGTGATAACCGCAATACCGTGCGCTAAAAATCCCCGGAGCCCCGCCAAGCGCGTCTACGCATAACCCGCTATCGTCCGCGAGCGCGATACAACCAAGTGCATTCGCCGCCGCGCGGGCTTTAATCAGCGCGTTTTCGGCAAACGTTTTGCCCGTTTCTTCCACGTCCTCGTTAAAT
>JAZRBK010000022.1:0-21923 GCA_045635025.1 Candidatus Scatosoma sp. | reverse complement strand
CTTGCAACAGCGCCAGTGCCGCCTGCATTGATATGCGAACCGTCTCCGTTCGTATAACCACTTGCGACAGCGCCAGCGCCGCTTGCATTGATATACGAACCGTCTCCGTTCGTATAACCACTTGCGACAGCGCCATCGTTACTTGCAACACCGTCGCCGATACTCAGCGGCTTCGTGATATGTGCGTTATCGTCTCCGTCTTTCGCATACACAGTCGCGTCAGCGCCGCTCGTGTCGCCATCGCCGAACGTCGATACAACGACCACGTTGTCCGCGTACTCCTGTGTACCGCTCGCAAGTGTTACGTAACGAGGAACGGTTACGTTCAGCCCGTACAGTACGACCGTGTTTGTGCCGTATTCCATCTGCACCAAAATTCGGTGCGTTGTACCTTGCGCCAGTTTCGAACCGTCAAGCGAGATTTGCAACTTATCGTTGCTGATTACACACTCGCCGCTTGCGATTAAGTCGCGCGCGCCGCTCACGTTCGGACTTACGAGCGTAACTTTCAGACCCTCTAAGGTCTCAGCATTTACCGCTTGCGGGGTGCTCGTGCCGTCGCTCGTTACGTTTGCCTGTAACGAAAGCGTAACAGCCAGCGCCATATTTGCAAGCACTAAACTCTTATAAATCGGTTTCATAATTATATACTATAATTATACATTAAATTTTTGATTGAATTTGCGTTTTAAGCGCCTTTCTTGCCGCAGATATGTAATTTATCATTTCAGCAAAAAGGAACGCTTAAAACAGCCAAAAAACGCGCCCCGCACACTTTTACGCGTGCGGAACGTGCATTTAGAACGCTTGCGCCAGCAACGCCTCAAATTTTGCGAGCGTTGTCGCGTAATCGGTATCAAAAAGAACTACCTCGCCGTAGCGCTCGTTCGATTGCAGAGTTGCCTGCCATCCCGCCGCGCCGCTCGCGGTCTCGGTACGCGTTACCGTGCTCGGGTCAATAACCTTTGCGGGGGACTGAGAACCGATGATTTCGAACGAGCCGTCGCCTACGCGGTCGGATTTTTCGAGCACCAAAATACCGCCGCGCCCGCTCATTACGAGCGGTTCGAGCACATCCTTAGAGAACGCAGCACCGCGCTGTGGCATTTTTACGACAAGTGTCTTGCCGAAGCGGAAATAGCCCGCGTCATTGTTTCCAGTCGAAGCCGAACCGTCAAAAGGCGCTGCGCCCTCGTTGTCGATTTCGACTACTTTCGCGCCCTGCGCGATTGCAATTGCCGTTACGATACGCGGGTTATTCGCATCCTTTGTCAGTTCGGGTACTGCTTCCATCGGAATATAGACGCCACGACCAGTGTAACCGCCCTCGATTGGGCTGTCGCAGTTCAGCCCGATATTTCCTGCGATATTACCTACACAAGAAGCCATAATTTCACACGCTTATAAAGTTAGACTTGAAATAAATTTTGCAAATATCGTTGAACTTTGCGCTCGGATCTGAACCCGTTTGCGCTTTCAACGTTTCGAGCGCCAAGTGGCACGATTGCGCCTCCTGTTGTAACTTTGCCCACGCGTCCGCCTCTTGACTATTGTAGCCAGTTTTTGATTTCGCGCCTGCTCGGGTCAAGAACAGTGTGCGCTGCAAAAGCAACAGGAACGCCAGTTGTCCGATTACCGCCTCGCGAGTCTTCGCTGGTGCTGGGTGTCCGTTTTCAATCGGCAAAACATACGCCGCTACGACGTCGCGCTCTGCTCGGTCGATTTCGGTTTGTTCAATCAGACTGCTGACTTTGAACCCGTGCTCGATATACCATTGTTTCGTCATCCCGATATTTGCTTTTTAATAATCATACACGCGCCCGAGTTTGGGCGTTTGTTCCACGTGGAACGCCCGCCCGCTCTCGGTGTCGATTACTTTTTCGAGCCACCCTTTCCACGATTGCCCTCTTCGCACAGAACCGCTGTGGACTGCAAGCCGTGAATTGCGCCGCCCATATTGATTTCGTAAATGTAACCTTGACGGTTGTTACGAAACTCAGGGAACGCGGTGTCGATTACGTTCTTTTCCTTTACCCAGTACTCGTCGGGGTCAAAGATAATCGCGTGCAAGCCCTCTACCTCACCGATAAAGTCTTTCGCGATTACGCGATCCACGCCCAGTTGGGCTGCCAGTTCCTCATCCGTGAAGAAGAACTCAGTGCCGCCTGCTGCATACAAGCGGGTAGCGAGTTGCAGTTTCACGTCCTCAGTCAGCACAAGCCATTTGCGGCGGGTCTTAACCTTTGCAGCGGCTTTGCGCACGTCTGCAAGCGTTACGGTGTTTGCGACAGCAGGATTTACAACGGTCGTGAACAGGTTGGTCGTCGTTACCGTACCGATGGTCTCGAATACGGTTACTTTCGAGCCGTCGCCGTTGTACGCATCGCCTACGAGAATAGCGCGAACTGCAAGACCTTTGACAGCGCGCATCAGTTCCTCGCGAATATCGCGCAACAGTGCCGCCTCTTGTCCCGCCTCACGGGCGTCGTCGAGGTCCTCGTGCGCAAGCGACTGCATCTTGTAAATGTACGCGGTCGAGAGGGATTTACCGTTCAGCGCAAGTTCTTGCTCCTGCTTCTCTTGCTCCGAACCTTTCGTCCACTGCTTCGCGATATGCTTTGCGTTGGTCGGGTCAAGTTCGCCGTAGAAGAATTTGCCGCGTGCGGTCTTGTAGAGAGCGTCGAAGATTTCGTCGTTGTTCTCCTGCTTCAACTGCAACGCGTAGTCGATTACCTCTGCAAAGGTCAGACCGCTTACGCTGTCTTTCTTCGTGCGGAGTTCGATGCCGTTCTCCTTACAAATACCCTCGATAGCGTCTTTCACGCTGCGCAGGTCGTGTGCGTTGAAAATCGCGTTTGCGATGGTCTTGCAGAGCGTCGGGGTGAACTTGTCTTTTACGCTCTTTGCGCTGGTCAGCGAGTTCATAATCTCCGTGCGCAGTGCCTGCATACGGTTCGTCACGTTCGTCTCTTGCTCAGCGTACTTACCCTCGATTTCAGCGAGGCGGTCGTTGAGCGACGTAATGTCGTGCTCGTCGTCGGCGGCTTCCAGTTCCTCAACTGCTGCGACCATCTCATCCCACTGAGAGCGGGCTTCGTCGGTCAGCGTGTTTGCGACTTTCTTCATCGCCTTGACAAGGTTTGTCAGAAATTTCTTTTTCATACGAAAAACGTTTTTAGTTGTTAGTAATTACTTAAACAAGTCAGCAATCGTCTTGCCTGTCTTGGTTTCGTTCTTTGCTTCAAATACGAGTGCGTTCGTGCGCTTCATCTGCTCAAACGGCAGCCCGTTTGCTGGGGTCGATACGAGCGATACAGCAACGACGCGCATCTTGTGAATTTGTTCGTGGTCGAACGAGCCGTCCTCATTATATACCCAGTCGTAATCCTCCCACGAAACGAAGCCCTCTTTCGAGAACCCTTGTATAATTCCGTTCTCGAGCGCCCACAGCAGTCGGTCAAAATCTGCATACGTGCTCGGCACGTAAATTACGAAATAGAAGCCGACGCTGTTGGTCTCGATATACAATACCCGACCGCAATAATTGCGCCAGTCATAGCAGCCCTGATGGTTTATATCGACAGGCATATTAAGTTTGCCGTCCACGAAATACTGCTGTATGAACTCATCGAACGCGGTTTTGTCGTATCGCTCCCCGTTCTCGTTCGTCTTGTTCCACTTCGTCTCGTAACCCTTAATAATAAGCCCGTTCAGTTTTTCCTCGGCGAGGTTCGGGTTTATCGTGCGCGCATCCACGCCCTCGATTTTCTCCCAGTCGCCGAGCAGCACCATATCGCGCACAAAGTGCGACTGCTTCTTGACGTTGTCGGTCTTTTTTGTCGGTCGAATATACTGTTTCATATTTAATGTTTTATTTTTCTTTTGTGTTCAATTTGTCGGAATTTCAGCAGGCGTATCTGCATACACTCGCGGTCGAAAATGAAAGCCCCGCGTGTCCGCCTGCCGATTATTCCGCCGTAACCTGCCCCGTCTCCCCGATTGGCTCGCCGTCGATTGTGTACTCCATACGGATCTGATAGTAGCGCGCCATATCTGCAAACGTTCTTTCGAACAAACGTCTGAACGTTTTGTATTTCAATTTGTCGCCCTCTCGGATTTCGCCGCCGTTCGCCAGCGCTTTGCTACTTTGCGCGTCTATGAACGCAACTTGATTTGCGGGTATTTTGATACGGTCCACGATTGCAAGAATAGCCGTTTTTACTTTCTCTTGCATCCTCATATCGACGCCCGAAAGATTTATCGTTTGAAAATTCATCTCACGCGGGAGAAGCATCATATTCGACTGGTGCGATAGCGCGCCGTATTCCTCCCGCATATCTTTTTCGATTTTCTTCTTTTGCTCATCCGTCAGCACTACCGCTGTCGGTGCGCTGTTTAGGTTCTTCGGGCTTGCAACAACGACCGCGCCCAAACGCTTTGAAACGGTCGCGCTTCCGTTCAGAACGTCGTCAAGAAAGTCAAGGAAGCCCTTGCACATTTCCTTGTCGCTCTTCTGATACATAATATACGTCGCCGATTTCATAACGTACACGACAACGTCGGGGTTCATCGACTGCACGAACGTCGCGTCCGTATCGCTAAGCCGCACATACTCGCGCGGTTGCATTTGCCAAAAAAGTTCAGTATTTGGATTGTACCCGATTATGACGTACCCCTCGTCAAATAACTTTTGCAAAATAAATTTGCCGAACTCATAAAAAAACGCATTGAACGCATTAAATTTGCGGTCGATTTTTCTCTGCAATTCCGCGTCGTTCACCTTTGCCGTGTTTACCATCTTAACGTCCTCAGCGAGGTCGGTCAGTAAATCGCAGATATTGTACCATACAAGCGCCGCAAATTTATGCGTACAAAATCCCCAGTTGAAGAACGGCTGTTGCCCGTGCCAGTTCAGCACCTGCCCAGCCCGAAAGAACCGTCTTTTTATTTCGTCGAAAATCTTCATACTTTTTCAAAATCGCTGCAAAGTTACGGCTTTTATTTTGTATCTCCAAATTTTACGCAGATTTTTAGCGCAATTTTTAATTTAAGCCGATATTTTGCAAAAGTTATATAATTGCACCGCCGCCAAATTTGAACGCGTTAGAACGCAAGTATTGCGGCTTGCTATGTATTTATAAAATTGTGCACCCTGCACACGCTCGCAACGTTGTCGATATTATCATCGTGCGGGCACTTGCGGGCGAACTCGTACACTTGCGTAAGGTACTCAGCCAGTCGGGGCTGTTCCACAAACACGACGCGGTCGCGTATCGTCTCGTATTGCGCCAGTATTCGTTCGAACTTGTCTCCCCTGCTGCACCATCCCTCGACAGGCAGCACTCGCGGCGGGTGCTCGTTCGGGTTTTCGCCTCTTGCATACTCAATAAATTGCTGACCGATATAGCCGTTACTTTCTATGAATACGCGCACGCCATCCAGCCGCCCCAGCATCCGCGCTATCGAAAAGACCCTCTCCACTTTGCTTCCCTCGTTCGTGCTGTCAGCATCAAGAATATATATTGTACCATCGGGACCAGTCGCGCTCAACGTCAGTGAGAACCAGTCCGCACCGCACAGCGCCGACGGGTCTCCAAATACGACGGGGTTTTTCAGTTCCGACCAAGGCACGTCGTCGGGCTTGCACTTGCGTATAATTCGCGGCGTGAATATGTCGCCCGCCAGTTCGCTATACTCGTTCAGATAGTACACGCTGTAATAATACCAGTCGGCGGCGGTCGCTCCATCCCGCAGCGCGTTCGCTTTCAGTTTCTCGAACCAGTCTATTTGCGCCTGTGTCAGGTGCTTTCGGTTGTCCTGCCAACTGCATTTCAGCACATCTTCGGGCGCGAGTTCGTTTTCAATCCAAAAATGTTGATTAGGGTTGTAGTCGCAAATTACGCCCTTTCGCGCGTTCGCGGCGAGGTCTAAGTACTGCTGATATGTGAATTTGTTCGCCTCGTTCAAGAATACCCAGTCGCACGCTGTACCCTTTGCCGTCTCGGGGTCGTCAAAACTCGCAAATTCGAACGACCCCGCGTGTCCGCTCGTCGTGTTGTTTCGCAAACACTCCATCCGTCGCGGGCTTTTGTTTACTTTGAACAGTTCGCCAAACGTACCCCACGAACGCAGTATCGTCTGCATATCTTCGTACGCACCGCGCCGCCCCTGCTCGTTCGTCATACTCGCAATAACGCACACGTCGCCGTCATTGTACGCGTTCAGCAGTAGCCACTGCATAATTGTGTACGTTTTACCCGCACGCCGCGCGCCCTGCAACCCCATCAGCGGGCGACGCTGTTCGAGGTAGCGCACGATTTTGGCGTTCATCGATATTTGTAACGTACCCGCCATTATTCCAGTACGATTTCAATTGATGGCAGGTTCGTTTGCTCGATTACCTGCTTCGGTTGTCCGTGTGTCTGATTTGTCAGGTCGAAGAAATCTTGCACCGTATTACAGCCCATCAGCGCCGCCACGAATTTACGTCGCGCCATCGGTTTCGTATCATCCATTGCGTAGTTCCTCAGTTCCTTTTCCGTCGCTTGGCTTTCGCACCACGCATAGAACGCGCGCTGGCTTCCCGCCGCCCTCGGGTCTCCTTGCTTGTTGCCGTTTGGCGCACCGAACCAGTGCGCACTTTCTCGCTTTCGCGCCTCCTCATTCTTAAAATTATGTCCTCTTTGCATAAATAATCAAGATTTAATAATTAGCATTTTTAACGCATCATAACTGTCTATTCCGCTGCGAGCGGCATCGCTGATTACTTTGCGCAAATCGACGCCCTCGCAACTCATTATTTCGGGTTTGTCGCAGCGCATTTTAACTTTCGGGGATAAGTACCTTTAAGATATTTTTGCACCGCACCGCGTCTTTCATAAACTGCTCATACGTTACAGCCTTTCCGTACTCATTGCTTATCGTGCTTTGGTTTATTCCGCTTACTAATTTGCGGGCTTTTTGGGTTTTCTGCCCTTCCGTGAACGTGCCCCCCCCATTTATCATATGCACGACGTTAGCCGTGTTCGTTTTCCAGCCTAAGCCATCAACTCCGCAGCAGCATAAATCGTCGCCCATGTTGCGCAGTCTATTTTCGGCGCAGTAAAAACGTAACCCAAGCGCGTGACACTCATCTCGTATCTCCGCGTATTTCTTGCGTAACAATTTAGCAGGGTAACACATATCATTCCCGACGCGTATTGTCCCAGGCACTGCTTTTATGTATTTCATACCCTCAATCGTTATTCCGTACGCGCCAGCCTCGGCGAACGTTTTAAGGCTCTCCATTATCTTATCGTGCAAGTCTGGTATATACGGCTGTACGCGAATTATAACGCGCTTAAACGGGGTTATTTTACGAACAGCATCCATTCGCTCGTCAAACGTGCTCGCGCCTTTTTCTATTTGGTCGTATTGCGGACAGGCGGCGCTAAACTGAACAACGACGTTGCAGTTTTTAATTATTGACAAATACGGCTCTTCTGCAATTAGTTTGTTTTTTGTACTAATTACGAACGGGTATTGATATTTTTCGAAAACGCGCAGCGCTTCAAGCGTTCGCTTCGCCTCGCGCTCGATAGGTTGGAACGGATCGGACATTCCGCCAAAGTGTAAAGGTATATCCCAGTCGCACCAGGCTAAATCCTGATTTCGATTGCCCAAAATAAAAGACTCTAAACTCTTTGCGCTTTCGCCGCCTTTGATATTTCGAATATCTACCTTACGGTTTACAAAACAATAACGGCAGGCGTGACTGCAACCCTCGTACGTATCAAAACGAACAGGTAGGTCACATAGTATTATTTGGCTTCCTGAAGTCGGCATATTTCTAATAATTTTGCGGTTAGTACTTTTTTTGTGTTTTTAACTATATACGCCTCGATAACCTCGGCTTCTTCTTTCGAGAATACAAACGTGAATTCTTTCATACCCGTACCTACTTTTGTAGCGTCATTAAGGCTTTCGAAGTTTGCATCATCTAATATCTTATTTACGTCGATTTCTGGCATTTCGACGCCCCACTCTTTTAACGCATCTGCTGCCCAGTCGGTACGCAGTAACTCTACGTTAAATTCGCTACTATCAGACGCCGAATTATCAGCCAGCGCCAGTTTCTTGCGCTTCTCATCTTCCGTCGCGAGGTCCGTGCGTTTTACTGCAATCAGTTCCGAACCATCCGTCTCAATAACCCGAACGGGGATGCCCAGCGCCTGTGCCTGTTCAAATACTCCGTTACCAGCAATCAGACTGTTCTCCTTATCGAGCAGCACCGAACGCCCCGCGCCCAGTTCCTCTAAACTCTTTTTGATAAGGTCTTTGTTTTTCTTGCTGTGCTTTCGATAATTCCTTTGGTCGAACGTAATCTCGACCGCTCCTTTCTCTTTTGCCATATTCATTTTCGATTTGTGTTTTCGGCTGCAAAGGTACTGCTTTTATTTTATATACGCAAATTTTGCGCACGATTTGCGTTTTAAGCCACTTTCGCGCCGCAGGTATGTAATTTATCATCTTTCTAATTTGAACGCAGCAGAACGGCTCTTTTGCGGCTTTGCGTGTATTGCGCGTGTGTCCGCCCGCCTGCCGACCCTCGCTAAGGGGTGAGGGCTTCCGCCGCCCCCTGCAACCGTATCAAGGAATTATGCCGTTTGTCGTGTGCAACCAAAGGAACATTTTTTTTTTTTTTTTTTTTTATTCACGTACACATATATATGTATATATAAGTATTTTTTGCCCTCTAAAATTTCAAAAAAAAAAAAACGAAAAACTCCCTTATATAATATACATATACCCCTTATGTATATTATATAAAAGTAGCCCTTTGCGGGGCTACCTTTACGAAAATCTACGAATTCGGGTCTATTTGCAACGCTCTGCAAAACTCTTCGAACGACCCTACAAGCACCGCAATTTTTGAAAATCTCGCCAGCCAGACCTTTTGCTCGGGTCGTGCTTTTTGGTGCTCGTCTTTCTTAAACTCTACAAGCCAGCACTTTTGACTAGGACTTATGAACAGGTCGTCTGGTATTCCTTTGCAGCCGTTCTTTTCCAACTTGCAGCATACCCATCCGTGCCGACGCGCGTGCGCCCTGCATCGCTTTTCAAGTTCCAGTTCCTCTTGTTTCATCGTCAAGAATTTTTACCCATCCGCACTCCGTTCGATTTACCGTTCCCGTCAGCCTGTGAACAGGGCACTCGTAATAGTGTTTGCACGTGTAGCAACTCATTCCGTGCCTCCTTTCTCAAAGTGTTCGCAAGCCGTCGTCAGTTTGTACGTTACGCCCTTATTCCGCGCCCTGCAAAATCCGCGCGTCCCGAACTCGCAGTAACCCATAAATGTCTCCCCTTTGTGATTTCGGTTTTCCTCGTTCCACTCGGGGCGCACGCACTCGCTGCACGTACTTTCGGTCTTTTGCTCGACCTCTTTTTTCACTCGCATCGACGCGGGCTTTTTCTTCATCTTGTAACTCATAATCAGTTTATTATTAAAACGGGACAGTTCTTCATTTTCTTGCATTGTCTAAGCCGACAGTTTGCGTATCTACCACTTTTCGGCGAAGTGTTATGTTTATACCAAGAGCAATAAAGAATTTTTAGTTTCTTATCATAATACGACCATCTGCAAAAATAGCAATTCATTGTTTTGTCAGTTTTAAGAATTCATTTTGCTCGTTCATTTTTCTTTGCAGCGCTTTTACGGCGTTTTCCTCGCACGTGTTTTTGGCTACAAAATAGTGGATCTGAACGTTTTGTCTTTGTCCCTGCCGCGCCAGTCGGGCGTTGCCCTGTGCAAACAGTTCGAAATTATACGTCAGCGTACTCCACACAATCACGCGCCCGCCGTGCTGCAAGTTCAGTCCGTGTCCCGCGCTCGCGGGGTGCGCTATAAGGCAGTCGATTTCGCCCTCTTCCCACTTGCTCACGAAATCCCTCTTCGTAACGTCATACACACGCACGCCGCGTGATTTTAATAATTCGCATAGCCACGCGCACTCTTCGCGGAACGCATAAAAGAGCAGTACGTGTTCGCCCGCGTCCGCGCAGTCCGCAACAAAATCCGCAACCGCTTCCAGTTTCGCGCTCTTTTCGCCCCGAACCGCTTTGCCGTTCTCGTCATAAACGAACCCATTGCAAAGGGTTTGCAATTTGGCGAACTTTTGATTTTCCTCAAACGTCAGCACCTCGCCGTCAAGTTCCATCGCGAGGAACGCGTCCAGTTCGTCAATCGCTTTTCGCGTTTCCGCATCCATCTCGACCGCGTGTGTCGTTTCCGTTTTCTCGGGTATCTGCAAATAATCTTGCGCCGTCAGCGTGAAGATATTCTCTTTTATCGGACTTAGGACCGCGCTCAGCGGAACGTTTAGCCGCCACTTGCTGAACGCCAACCCCGCGCCTGCCAAAATATCTTTGAAATACGTCGCGCGCCAAGCATAAAAGTTCATCCCCTCGGGCTTTAACCCGACCGCCGCCGCCTGTCCGTAAATATCAATAGCACCGTTTGCGAGAAATGTTCCTGTCAGCCCGACCTTAATCGGCGCGTCGATACTCTGCACCGCTTTCGACCGTCCCGCGTCCGCGCTCTTGTAACTGGTCAATTCGTCCAGTATCAGCACGTCCGCTCTTGCTCCTGTATAGTCTTTGAAATTATCTCGGCTGCATATCTTAATCGGCTTCGTATCGTCAGACCACGATAGTGCCCGTTTTTTGGCAGTTCCGCAGCATATCGTCATTAAGTTATACAATCCATCCAACGACCATTTTTTCGCCTCTTGTAGCCAGTTATTCTCAGCCACGCGTTTCGGTGCAATTATTATCGTTTTCGGCACGAACGCGCTCCGCCTGTAATACCAGTCCAGCCACGCCAGCACCGCCGCCGTTTTGCCAAGCCCCATATCGACGCTGATTATCGACCTCGGATGCCTCGCAATAAAATTTGCCAGCCGCTTCTGATATTCGTGTAGGTCAGTTAAGTTCATTGTGCAAGTCGTCTTTCAGTTTGCTTAATAAAAATATCGAAACAGTCGCCGCGTCGTAGTCCTCGCGGTCATCTTCCCAGCCGTACAACTCGTCAGCCAATTTTCGCAGCACATTTATCGACTTATCGACCGACCTCTCGGCTTTGCGAATTCTCAACGCGTGCCCGTAAAATACGTCAAACCAGAACGGGCACTTTCTTTGTAATTTCAAAAGATTTGTTTTCATACTCTCAATTTTTTATTTCTCAATTACCATCGGGCAAGCGGTCGCGTGTTTCAGCAATACTTTCGGGTGACTGAAATAGCACGCCGCTTTGCCGCTGAATTTCTTAAAATACGGGCACTGAATTCGCCTACATTTTTCGCTCGTCATACTCCTACCGAATTTCAGTTTGTCTTTGTTCAAAGTTATACAACTGTGCGAACCTCTGCCGCGCCTCTTCAATCGTCGTGCACTTACGATACGATCCGTCGTTCGCTCCGACCTCATAATAATAGACCGTGCTCGGGTTGTACGCCTCGCCGTTCGGGTAGAACGTGACGTGCCCTCTTTCATCATATCTTGCGCCCTGCAATTTCTTCGCGCCGAACGCGTCTTTCGGGTTTGGCTTTACCGCGCGCAAGTAGCCGCGCACCTCTCCGATTTTGAACCTTTTCAGCGCCTTTCTACTGAACGGGTTGTATTCCTTTTTCTTTTCCTTTTCGATTTTTAGATTTTTGTTTGCCATAATTTTTCAGTCTTTTTTCGTATTAAAATAAATTGCCGTTACCTCTGTAAAGATTGCAACCTGCAGAAGATTATCATTTGCACAACAAGCCGAGGTTACAAGTAAGCCACAGGCTATTGCGTGTAATATAGACGCGACTTTTTTGTTTGTCATAATTTTTCGATTTTAGAACGGCAGGTCATCCCCATCGGATCTGACATCGCTTTCGTCCGTCTCGGGTTCGAGTTTCGCCGTGTTATTTATTTCGTTTTTCATCTCCATAGCCCGACGCTGTAACTCAGACAGCAGCCAGTAGTTAGTTGTGCTGTATCTTGCACCGTAAACGGCAAGCACCGCCGCTTCGATTTCCGCTTTGCGCTTGTGCGCCTCTACGACGCCCATACTCTCGCTGAACCAATCGACAAACGTTTTGAGCGCTACGTGATTTTGTGCGCACGACGGGCTGTTGCTCGGGGTCTGCATTGCAAGCACGCGCTCAATCATTGCCAGTTTGCGCAGGTCGATTTCGAGTTCCTCTGCAACCTCCGTGCGGTCTCCCTTTTCCTCTGCATCGGGAGCCAGTTCGTCAGCCCACTCGGACCACGATTTCGTGCGCTCGCTGTTGAGCACAAAATCAGCCCAAAGTTGCTTAATTTGCTCGAACGTCATTTTTTCCGTCGGCTTGCTCTTAAACTCCACACTCAGATAGCGCCTGTCGCTCCAGTCTTTTATGAACTTGCGCAGGCTGTCATTGCTGGTGCTGATATAATTCGGGCAGCCCGTCCACTCGAACTCCTGTCCGTACGGCAACCGCGCCCGACCGTTCGCGCTCGTCATAAATCTCTTGAAGTCCGCGTACATTTTACCCATATCTGCGAAAAAACACTCATCCATCAGCACCGCGTTGCACTCGCTTATTTTTGGAACAGCAAACGATTTTACTTGCATTTCTTGCGCCAGCGTACTGCTGTATCTTGCGATGTGGCTTTCATCCGTGTCGCCGTTCAGCAGACTGACAAGCATTGTCGCGCTCGTGGTCTTTCCCGTTTTCATCTCCGCGCCCCAGATATACAGCATCCGTCGCAGACTATTTGGGAAGCGTTCGCCTGCTTTCACTTGTTCAACAAAAAAGTGCAACTTTTCAACGTCCGTATCTGATAAATTATATACGCGCTTTATGTGCTCGCACGTGTCCGCGAATTTCTTCTTGCTCGGTTTCACGCTTGCAAATAATTCTGCCGTCCTCGTTTCGAGCCGTCTCCGACTGAACCCGCCGTGCCAAATTTCGCCGCTCAGCGTTACGGGGTATTTGTCGAGCCGATTTGCGTCCGTCATAATCTTGCTGTATCTCGTAAACACAGCCGCCGCGAACGCGTTCTCCTCTTCGAGGTGTCGCCGTCTCATATACCCGTCAAGACTTATCGTCCTTATGAACAGCCGTATCGCTTTCTCGATTTCGTCGCGCGTGTCGAACTCCAATTGCTCGAGCCAACTCTGCAACGTGCCGCCATCCTGTTCGTGTAACAGGTACGCGCTTACGAGTTCGCACGGGTTTTGCAGGTCCTTTGTCTCCGTTTTATATTCCGATATTTTCATTTCTTCGCGTGTTTTAGCAGGTCATCGCCCAGCGCTCCCGCCTCTAATAAATCCAGTACGTCGCACCCCTCAAAAATCGGGGCTTTTTCCAACGTGTCGAAAATGTTCCAGCCGTTCGCTTGCGCGATACTGCTCCATTTCCAGTACATACCATTGTCAGGCAGCAGCCACACGTCGCGCCCTTTCAGCACCTCGTTTTTCTCTTCGTTCTGCAACCCCTGCGAACCGCCGCTCGCCAGCCATATATAGTTCCTTGAAAACTCGCTCAAAATTGCAGCCGTTTTCTCGCTCTCTACAATTACAACAGGCAGACCGTTTCCGCGCAGCAGGTGCTCTCCGAACCAGCACTGGTGTAATTCTTTGCCCGCGTGGTAGTTCTCCCACGCTTTCGATTTATGCAGCCAGTTGGCAGGGTATTTGTCCGTTTTGTCGCGGTGTCCGTTCGGCAAATAAGGAATACTTTTGCCAGCCCTCACTGTGCCGTCGATTGCGATTTGCCAAAATACAGTGCGGTCTCCATCCTTTCCGATATGGTATCGCTTCCAAATTGCAAGCGCGTGTCTCGGACCGACTAATTTTACCGCGTATTCGAACAGGTTCGTTCGGGGGTCTGTCTCTACCGCCGCAGGGTAGAAAAATAGGGGTTCTTCGGGCGCTCTATATACCGCTTCGACCTCAGGGGCTTTCACGCTGTTCGGGTATCTATGGTAGCCGCAGTTGCACTCTCGGTCGCAGCGCCCGTACTCTTCGCCAGCCAACGTTTGCCCGTCGGCTGTCAGTACATACGGCACGAACCGCATTTGTCCGCATTGCGGGCAGCGCATTTTTCGACCGCCTCGCCGCAGCATCCATTTATACGTTTTTACAGTTCCCATACAAGCACCCCGTTTTCATATACTTTGCCCTGTGTGCGGGTTACGTTCCAGTGCAATCGCTGTGCGGCGCGTACATATCGCGGGCGCTCGCTTGCAGGTTCGCCTGCACACATATCAGCCATCGGCGTCTTTGCGTTCGGGTGATTTTTCTTGTATCTTTCCAGTTGCTCCGCCGTTACTGCTACGACCGACGGGTTTATGTAATTTTTTCTGCTCATAATTAAATATAATTATATGTTAGAATTTTTAATCGAATTTGCGTTCTCCTGCGTTTTCTTCGCTCAGATATGCAATTTATCATTTTAGCAAATTGAACGCAGGAGAACGGCTCTAAATCAGTTCTAATCGAACGGCAGTTGGTCTGCGTTGTTCGGGTCAGCGTCTTGTGGGTCATCATTTTCGGGCGCTGTCTCGAACGCCTGTCCCTCGAACGGGTTGTTTTCTACCTTTGCGACCATAATCGCATTGACCCAGTAGCCGCTCGGTTTCAGCGGGTTGCTTTCGTCCTTTTCCTTGCGTGCAAAGTCGATTTGCACGTTCCAGCGGTTCGCTTCCAGTTCCGCGTTCGTTGGTCGGTCGCACGGTTTTCCGAACTTATCGAACCACTTGCAGTTGGCGCCGATTTTGAACTTTGCCGCCATTGCATCCGCAACCGCTTCGCGTCCCTCACGCTGTGCCGCCTCACGCTCGCGGCGTGTCGTTTTCGGTCTCAGCAGGGTGTCGGTCTCCCCGTTTACTTTGAAGCACTCGGGTACTTGGTCCGTCGGGAATAAGGCGGAGAAAGTAATGTTGTCCGTGTCAGCCATCATTTCGCGCTGGTCGTGTTGCTTCTTTCCAGTGCTGTCATACTTGCGGCAGTCAAAAATACCGCTCATTTTTGGTGTTAGCATAAAATTTGGATTTTGTTAATTAGTAATTATTATTAAGCCACTTTCGCAGCCAGTTCGAGCGTGGCAAGAACTTTCTCGTCCATCTCGTACCAGTCTTTGGCTTTTTCGATTGTCGATTTCGCGTTCTTCGGGTCTTTCTCAATACGCGCCACGATTTGCTGAACGCGTTTGTCCCCAAATACGAGCCGTTCCTTTTGTGCGGGCTTCTCGGGTTTGGTCTCCGTGCCGTTTGTTGGCGCATTTTGGGCAGTCTGAGCCACTTTTGCGGGCTGTGTGTACATTTCCGCATAAATCGTGTTTAATTGCTCCGTAGCGGCTTTTATTGCGCTTTCTACCGTCTCGCTCGGGTCGAGCGTCGCTTCCATCCCTATACGAACCGCCTCAAATTGACGCGGGCTTTTCGTGATTTGCACGTTGATTGTTGTCGGTTTCATTTCTTCGCCCTCCTTTCTTTTATTTCCTCAATCTCTTTGAGGCGCTGGCGCAGTTGCTCTGCTTCTTCGTCAAGCAGCGAGGTCGGTTTCAGTAGTTCTTCGAACTCGTCGGCTGTAATTCTCAGGCACAGCGTCATTGCTTTCGGGTCTAAGGTTGTGTTTCCTACGAAAAACACTCCATCCACAGTTACCCCTGCGTAGTTTTGCTTTACCTCCGCACCCTCTGCGATTGCTTCGAGTACAGCATTTTTAATTTGTTCGGCTTTCTGCTCTACAATCTTTTGCAGTTTTGTCTTTTCATTTTCCATCTTTTTCAGTTATTTAAGGGCGCAATTTACGCCGTTATACTTTTTGTGTCCTTGAAAGTTCGGGCAGTCTTCGCAGTGCCCGATCCATATTAGCCCCTGTACGTCCTCGCGTTTACACTCTACATAGCGCGCCACTCTTGCGTACGATTGCGCTTTCGTTTCATCGCGTAAAAATACGGGCTTTGTCTCGGGTCCCATTTCGCGACCGTCTTTGTCTAAATAAGGCAGTAACATATTGCGTTCTATTTAAAGGTTACACTTGCGGCGCGTTTGGTCTTTTTGTAGTACTCGGGCTTGTCGAACTCGGGGTGCTCTTTTAAGAACTTTTGCGCGTCAAAGGTCAGCGTCGTTCCGCCCTTTGCATAGATTACTTGGTGCTTAATTTCTCCGCCCGTAAAAATGGAAGAAATACCCCAGTCCTCGATATACTCTTTCAGCACCGCGCTTGCGGCTTCTTTCTTCTCTTTCAGTTCGGCTTCTTTTGCCCTTATCTCAGCCAGCACGTCGAACGCTCTTTGTACCGCTTCGGGCGTGTTGCTCAGTTCAACCTTTTCGCAGTTGTCGGGCTTCCATCCTTTTGCGAGCGCTTCGTCAAGAATTCGTATGCCGTTGATTAGAACTCTGATTGCCTCTTCGTCTCTCTCTACCGCTTCAAGCACTCCGCTTTGCACCTCAAACGGGTCAGCCGTTCCCTGTCCGTGATACAGTGTAACCGTTTGCGCTCCGAGCATATAGTACCACTGTAATTGAGCATAATACTTATCAACGACCTTTGCCGTCTCCGCCTGCACAAACTTACACTCGATTACGTCGTTCTGCATTTCGCCCGTAACAAAGTCCGCGTGTGCAAACGTGCGGAAATTGTGCGCCAGTTTGCTTTCGATTACCTTTTCGCGCTCGTAACCATCTGCGCCCCACGGTAGCGCGTGCTCTGCATAATCTTCGAACGCGTGCCCAGCGTTTGTGTACGCATTGCCGCCCCAGTTGTCCTGTTCTGCTTGTCCCGTCATAATCGCCAGCCGCTTCATATCGGTAGCGGTCAGAGCGCCTAAGCCGTTCAAGCCGATTTTGTAAATAATTGCCGCATCGCTCCCGCCTAAGCCGCCGACGCGTGTCTGCTGGATTTCTTGCGCGTGTTTTTGCGCCTCTTCATTTACAGCAACTTGCTGTTCGAAATTGTTGGTCTCCATTTTGTTTCAGTTTTTGGATTATTTGGCACTATTGCCGATTTCGATTATATCAAATTTATAGCCGCTCATAATACGCGCTTCGATGGATCTGATTGCGCGCTCTGCGGCGTGTGCGGTCGGGTATCGCATCGAGAACGTCCCCGTTTCGCCTGTTACTCTCGTATAGTGTATCGCGTACATATCAAATATTTTTATAAATTCGTACAAGACCGTTCTTTGTTGTACTCCTTATCGCAAGCCCGTCGCTCTCTCGATACGCTCTCCAGCCAGCCGTTATGTGACCGCCTGCAAGTTCGCATTGAACTACAATCGGGGTTACGATAAAACCTTTATTTTCGAGGTATTTTACAGCGTTATTTCTTGTCATAGTTTCGCCCTCCCGATTACTTTGCGTAGAACGTAACTTTTGCGCCGCCGTAAATCTTGCATACGCACTTGTCAGCAAGACAGTCAAACGCCCGAAGAACGAACTTTACAACTTTCGCCCACGTGCCTAAGATTTTCAATAACCCGCGCACGCCGACCAGTTTGTTCACTCTTTCGCCGTTTACCATCCCCGCAACCTTAATACGGAAATTGCGATTGATTGTTGCTGTGGTCAGTAAAATCTCGCCGTAACTTTTTGTCAGATAAGTCTTGTTCATTTTCTTGTTGTTTTTGGGTTTCTAATTTGGTGTTCCGCTCTCCCTCATTTGGAAAGACGTTGCAAAATTACAACAAATTTTTGATATATGCAAATTTTTTTGCGATTTTTTTGCATTTTTTTGGATTTTTTTGCATTTTTTGTCTTTTTTGAACACAAAATTGTGCAAATACAACACAAAAAAGCACCTCTGCCGTCTCGGCTGTGGTGCTCTTAAAAGATATGAAAAATCCGTGTATATGAAAAACGCTGCAAAGGTACTGCTTTTATTTCATATATGCAAATTTTACTCGATTTTTGCAAGCGTAAAATCTGCCGTTTCGCTTTTCCAGTTCCTATCGGTCCAAAGATACTTTGTGCCATCCAACCGAAGAACCGTCTTTGTGTGCACGCGCTCGTATTCTTGTATATTCATACGCAACGTGCATTTGATTTGCGTGCTCGCGTCACAAAGGACCTGCAAGCCCGCGCATTTCGTCAGTGGTACGCGGTGCATATATTCGTCGCCGCCCGTGCCAGTCAGTTGCATAAGCGCGAACTCTTTCGCTTCTTCGTACTCATTATCTAAATACGCCCGAATTTGTCCGTTTTCCGCAATTTCGCTCGCGGGACTAAATGGCAATTCGAGCAGCGTCTTTTCTTCTTCGATATTTTCATTATCGACCGTGTACGTCTCCGCGTATATGTAGAACGCTGGCGTGATTTCATCTTGCTTGTATTTCACGACGTTACGTTGTGCGAACTTGCCGAACGTCCGCTCCACGTCTTTGCGACCGATTATTTTTTGTGCATCCTCTATCGCGTACGCGCTCGTGTCGAGGTCCTCAAACAGTATCGTCCCATCCTCGAAATTAAGCACTTTGCCATCTATTGCAGCCACGCATTTCAGTAACGTCGTGAAATCAATATCGGGTACGTTATCTTTGAGCCGAATTGTCTCCCCGACCGTCGCTTTCTTTTCTGCTCCCTGCACTTTTATTGCAGCCGTCCAAGTTCGCTGGTGGAACGCCCAGCCGCTTTTCGCCCAGAACGGCTCTTCGATCGCCGCGCCGTTTACATAATCATAGGGCGTTACAAATAGCAACACGTCGCCGTTCTGCACGCTTACCGAGCGCCCGCGCAACGGCTCGCCAGTTATCGTGCAATTATTCGTCGTAACACACGCGCCCGTTGTCGTGCTTACGCTTTCGCCTGCTACGATCGACGATTTTTCGAACGCGTAATCACCTAAAAACTCGACCCCGCTCATCCCCTGCGCGCTCGCGTCCGTAATTTTAATCAAGAACATATCAGTCGGGAACGTGTTCGGGAACGACAGCGCTAAATTTTGGCGCGCGACAAGCACTTGTGTTTTGTATTCCCAAATTTGCTGCACGAAGCCGACGTTATCTTTCACGTACGTATAAAAAACGAGGTCCTGTTGTTCTAGCAACGAAAGCCCCGTCGCCAGTTCGTTCGACAGGTCAATCGGTTCGTCGTTCAATACTGGCAAAACATTGTAGCCCGTATTATCGAAAACGACTGTTTCCTCCTGCATCGTACGCGCGTACGGTGGCACAATCGCAAGCCGATTTGTTATGCTCGGCAGATTTACCGACAGCCCGAAATCGCTGCAAATTGCCTGTATTATCTTTGCAGCACTCACGCTCGGCGCGCTCGGATCTGAACTCGCCTGCCTGTATTTGATTTGCTCCCAGTTGTAGTCGAACGCGTTTTTATATGCACCTGTATCGACCGACGCGTAGCCCATCGTTTCATCGTGCACCAGTTCGGGCAGTTTGCCTGCATCCTTTACCGCCTGCAAGCCGACGAATTCGCCTGTAACAAAAACGCCCTGATAGTCTTTGCCGTCGTATTTCGTTATATATAAATACCCGTTTTTTACTACCAGCCCCGCCTGTAATTGCGCACTAAATTTGCGCCGCATCGCTTCGCCGTTATACGCGGGTATGCGTGCCAGCGCGAACGCCCTGTCGTTCTTCGGTGTGCTCGGAAGTTTTAGCGTCGTTGTTCTGTCACATTTGAGGTCATCAAACGCGAACAGCGGGTTTTCGTGCTTGAACTGCACGTCCGTATTCTCATATAGGTCGAGTGCGACCCCGTTACATAGCAAACGCATCATATTTTTTGTAATTTACCGATATTTCGACTTTTCCGTTCTTTTCCGCGTCTCCATCGGGCAGCGTGTAATTCTTTTCCGTCACCTCTACCCGCGCCCAGTTCGTGCCGTCAAACGACACGCGCACGTCAGACGAGTTGATTATGTCTGCGTAATACCATACGTCGAATTCGTCCAGTTCGTCGAGGTATAAATCGAAGCCATCGACCCGCCCTTTTATGCGAACGTATTCGTTATCGACGCCCAGCAGATTATAAGCCCCGTCGTTGCTTGTTTTGCGCTTCCGAACCTGCATCGTGTGCCGACGTTTTACGCCCGTAAACGATATCCACTCAACAGCCGCGTACAGCATACAATCGTCAAGTTCTTGCAATTCTATTTGTCCGTAATTTAGGTCAGCGAGGTGCCAGAACTCTACCGCTTCCGTCGCTATTGCAAGCGTATTCGAACGCGCGAAATTCGTAATCGTACCCGACGGCAGTTCTTTTATTCTGCCAGTTACGAAAGCATACGTATAGTCGTTACTGATTTCGAACATAATCGGCGCGCCTGCTGCAATCGGTTTCAGCATTTTGCTTGGGGCGAAAACTTTCTCCCTAAAATTCGAGCCGATTTCGCTCTCTGGCGAGACTACGTTCTCGGGATTTATCAGCCCCACGTTCTTCATCGTCTTTGCGTACGTGTTCGCGCCTATCGCAAAATATAATATAATTTGCGCGCCTATTTGCGTGTTATACGTACGCAGGTAGTCCGTCGTGTCGATTATCGCTTCGCCGTTACCATCCGCGCTATACGTCGCAATCGGTTCGGCTTGTGAACCGTGCGAACCACTCCAAATTTTGATAGGGTCAGATATTCCTGTGCCCTTAAAAACGACCCGCTCTTGCGACCAGTAGTCGTGGCTTGCGGTTTGTGTCAGATTAAAAATCATACCTTTGCAAGTTCTTCGTACGTTGTTACCTCTTTTTCGAAATCCCCGAATTCGCTGTAAACGAGCGTCGGGTGCACGTCCTCAACAGCGGATCTGAACGCCGCTGTCAGTTCTTCTATATTATTTCCCGATACGGGGTTATTTGCAATTTGCTGCAAAATCGTGTTTGCTTGTTTGCCTGTGTAGATACCCTCGCCGCTGTTTACGTGCGCGATTAAATTGTCGCCCGTGTAACTTTCGCCGCCAACGACGCCGCCAGTTGCGAATTTACCTGCATCAGCCGAAGCGAAGATTTGCTTTGCCTGTCCTATCGTGCTCATCACGGTCGCAATAAGCGCGCCTATTTGCCCGACAACTGACAAAATGGCAGGTATATTCGCGGGGAACGGTATAGCCGCCGCGCTTTCAATACCCTTTGCGATTGCCAGTCCGCCCTCTGCAACCGCTTGCGCTTGATTAAGCACAATACCTGCAAACGCGAACGCCTTTTGTGCCGTAGCCGCCTCTTCGCTGTCCTCCGCAAAAGCGCTCAGCGCGTTACCCATATCAGTAAACGTTTTCGAATACGTGCTCGCCAGCCGCTTCGCTTGGTCCGAAAGCACAAGCGTCTTTGCTTCTGCTACTGAGAGCCCTTGGTCCAGCAATTCGCGGAAATACTCGACGCCCTCTTCGTCTATACCCCACATTTTGCGCACCATCTCTTCGACCGTCGGCGGTTCTTCTTCCTCTTCTTCCTCTTCTTCCAGCCCGTCCAGCATCGCGTTCGCCGCTTCGATTGCATCTTCCTGTATCGCTTTTAGTGTCGCCGCTTCCGCTTCCGCGATTAGCACCTTATTGTGCCACTCTTCGTACCACGCATCGACGCGCGCCTGTTTCTCTTCCGCCTCAAAGTCGGTCAGTTGCTTTTCCAGTTTACGCACGCCCGTATAGTACGCCTCTTCTGCTTGGTACATAGCCGCGCGCGCTTCCGCGATTTTATCTTTCGTCGCGTCACTCGTGTCGCTGTTCTTTATCGCTTCTTCTTCTAAAATCCGCAACCGCTCGGTGGCGATTGTCTTTTCGTCCTCGAGATTTTGCTTTTCAAGCGCGATTGCTTCTTGCAAGAATTTCTTGCGCTCTTCCGCACTATATTTCGCCGATTGCGTTGCTTTGTTTCGCAGTTCAGCCACTTGCGCGCTCCGTTTCGCACTATCGACAGTGTACTGTCTTTCGGTCTCTTGCAATTTATCTTGCGCCTCGACCAGTTCTTGTGCTTTC
>JAZRBK010000021.1:0-3489 GCA_045635025.1 Candidatus Scatosoma sp. | reverse complement strand
ACTCCTTGGCTCACAGAACGACATGGCTACGATCCGACTTAGTGGTGCATAATTTCGCCGTCTTCATCAATGACAATCGTGAGCATATCCCCCGCCAAGAAAGAATACGCTGTGCGATAACGAAAATCATCTTCCGCATATTCAATCGGGCAACAGCATTGATTGCCCATAAAGTTGTTTACGCGGCTATGATAAACATACGCATAGGCAGGTACGGCATCACCAACAAGCTCTGCCCACACCCAACGATTGTCGCTGAATAACAAATTTCCGATAAACGCCTCTGCTGCTGCCGATTCACACCCGAACAAGCATTTGCCTTGGTGGGACGCTTCCAACAACTCGTTAACGGCATTCACCTGCCAACTACCAGGGACGGGCGAATGTCCATGCGATTTCGAATAACAATAATAACTGCCACCGCCAAGGTTTTGGTCCATTAACTGAATGTAATCCACCCCTGCTTCAAACATATTAGCAACTTCGCGCTTAAAGATATCCTTCAAATAAGGACTCGTCGGACAGAATTCATAGCCTCGGAATTGCGGCGTTACCGTTTCCTTCAATTCCTGCGTAGGCAGTACGCACATTTGCGTGTGAAGGTTTTGTTCTTCAAACTCCTGCTCCTTATTGTAAGAGGCAAGCAACGCGCTTTGCTGCGTCCACGCCATTCCGCTACAATATAAGCCCAAATAATGCCCCATTGCGTGCAGCTTATCCGCGAACTCCTTAAAGTCTTCTACACCCCCATAAGGCGGCCATACGTAAGGCGGCGCCCAAGGCGCAGTACCTTCCCAGTGCATCAAAAGTACCATTAGCTTACTCTTGGTCTTCTCTGCAATACGCTTGACTTCTTCCAGCAGGTTGTTGTAGGGGTACAGCTTACTCGGCTGCATATCCGCCGTATCGTGCGAGCCACGTATCGGCAACGCTACCACGAGCGGAGATTCAAAATACCAACCAGGGAGTTGTTCGTTTTCAGGAATCTTCTTCAAGTCCGTCACGCTATCATACCACGCGCGATAAATATCGCAAGCATCCTGCCATTCGCCAACGAACGGCTGGAATACAACGTCGAAATCAAGCTCAAAATCCCCGCCGAATTCCGCGCCCGTATAAAAACGCAACTGCATTTTTATGCGCTCGTCCTTGTGATAAAAGTCAATTTGCTTGACGCCCTTATTCGTATCGTGACAGCCCATATACAAGCCGCCACCTTGATATAAGTACGCCATAAACTGCGACTGAACGGCGTTCGGGAACGTCCCCGGCACACCGCGCGAAGGAGTAGGTTCTTCGTAAGGCCACATCTTGTCCTTTGTATAGCTAACCAACACGCCTTCGTTAAACATCCAAAGCATCTTCGTTTTCTTCGAGCCATCCAATGTGTCCATCAAGGAAACACCAGGATACTCCACCCATTCGATTACCTTTTCCGTGTTGTTCTTCACCCCGATTCTAAAACGGAAGGCTTCTCCGTCCGCAATAATTGTCGTTTTTACGACGTATTCGTCTTTGTAAGAATACGTAAACACGTATTCGCCATCCCGTCTTTCCATTCCGTCAAGAGTGAATTCCGTCGAAGCAACTTTGCTGTTTTCGCAATTTTGATTATAACTCGAAATAACGAAAAGAGGATATGTGTTGCCTGCAAACAACTCCTTACCGTTGGCTTCCAAGCCAAGAATTACGCTTTTTTGAGTGTCTATCGTAAGTATGGACTTTTCGTTCTCTATCCGTAAAATACTCATAAATCTCTCCTAAAATCGTTTGAATGCCAGCCTACAGCATTGTCCGTAGGCTGGCTTCATCTAATTGCTTTTGCTTTCATTAAGACGTTTTTCTAAAACTCTTTCGAGTTTAGCACCTAGTCTATTTTTAAGCCAAATAGTCCGCCATCGTCTTTTGTTGACCAACTCTCGTAAAGCCAAGACGAGTAACGTCTTCTTCAAACGTACCCCATGCCGTACTTTCATATTCCGCGCCGCCCCATACGCCGATGCCGTATTCAATTTTCGTGTTTTCAATATAGATATAACGGAAGCTGATGGATTCGCAAACGATTGCGTCGTAATATTTCTGATAGTTTTCGTCCGACTTATCAAGCATCGCGATTGCAGATTCCATTCTACCGAGCTGCATTTCGAGATAGTCCATATCCCATTCACGGAAACCGCAAGGCGCGTCGTTGATACCGCCACTCAAGTTCATCGACGCAAGCGTAGCCTTCATTTCAGTATATACCGTTTTCATCGTTTCCGCTGCCGAACCGAATACTGCATTGAAATAATCGTCCGTCAACTTATCAACATCCAAAGTATTGTCCCACATAAGTTTAGAAATCAAGTACGCCTTCAAACTATCAAATCCCGTGTTTTGCGTCGTGTTATAGTTCCCTTGTATCCACAAATATTCTACGTTGTTCTCCTGACAAGCTTGCATAAGCGCAGAGATTTGGTCAAACGTATTATAGGGAACAAGATATTCGCTGAAATATACGCCGTAAGCCCATAAGAATACGCCGCCGGGCGTGACTTCTTTCCAAGAGCTGATTAAAGAAGAAAGCTGATTATCTTCTGCGTCAGGCGCAATCAAATAATTATCGTAGATGGGGGCAACCCAAACGGAAATTCTTTCATTCAACGTCAACCCCGTATGCACGGTTTCCGTATCAACGTACGCAAAGGTCGTAAAGCGGACGTCTTCTCTGCCGTTCCCCTTTAACCAAGGTTCAAGCTCTGCGACGATATCATTCAAGAATAAGGTTTGCGTTGCCGCTTTTGCGCCGCCATACTGATTGATGACCGCTTGACAACCACTACAAGTACACCATCTATTCTTTACGTCCATTTGCGTAATCGGAAGCACGCTCTTGTTCGGGTTATTAAGAATAATTGTTTTGATGTTTTCCAAAGCCACATTTTTCATCGCGCTATACGCCGCTGCGTCACCGCGAGCTGTGTAACAAAGCTGCGTAGTGTTAGCACTTGAAGCGTTCGTCGTTTGATCGCTGAACCAAGTCGGATTCGTCGAATAATAAGTATCAAAGGGAACGATATCCTTAAGAATATTATGTACGTAAGTGCTGTTGTACATAAATACTTCTTCCGAGTTTTGTGTACGCATACGCTCGCGAGATACTTCATCTGCACGCTGCGCGCCGCTGAACGCAACACGGTATTCAATAAGGGGTGTTTCTTCAATATACAATCCTGTCGGGAATTCCAACGTTTCCGTCTTGGTTAAGGTGTAAATTTCTTGGGTATACTGCTCGAAATCCAAAATTTTATTCAAAAGCTCGTATACACCGTACTGTATGCCTTGCGATTGACCGAGAATAAAGATGCTCTGCCCTTTCGTGCAGATGATATAGCCTTGTTCGCCAAGCGATTCCAAATTGTACGCAATTCCCGCTTTGCTAACGACATCGGTGTTGCCAAGCGAAATATATTTTGCATTCATACCGTAAATCGCGTTAGATTCTTGAAC
>JAZRBK010000020.1:0-6349 GCA_045635025.1 Candidatus Scatosoma sp. | reverse complement strand
CTGCATTGAACCAACAAGTGTCAATTCCTGAAAGGTAGCCGCCTTTCATATCACCGGTAAGCGAATCTCCTATAATAAGCACTTCGCGTTTATCGGTTATGCCGCCGAACCAAAGGTTAATACCCGCGCCGAGCACGATAGCAAGCCCAAATACGATACTGTATTCTACGGTGGTAAAATACAGATACGTTTTCATATAGATAATGAGATAGGGCATAAAAATCTGACAAGCTATCCCGTAAACGCCCATTACGAAAAGGGTAAGATAAAGGGGTTTGTTGGATGTAACGACGCTCGGCTTAAATCCGTAAACGACGTCTTTGAGCGAGCCTTTTCTTTCCAAAGCGGGGCTATCTTGGATAGTGAAAACACCGCCGATACCGCAAAGCAAAATTACCGCGCCGAGCACGAAAAAGAGGGCTTGATAGCCGATAATTCCCACCAAAATCCCAAAGCCGCCCGCAACGATAAGCATAGCGATAAGCGGGAGAACGGAGAGTACGCCTTCGACTTTACCGCGGAACGCTTCACGGGTGTTATCCGTTACCCAAGCGTTAAAGGCGGCATCGTTTGCGGTTGAGCCGAATACCGTCATAATACAATCGAGCGCGATGACGGCGGTGAGAGCGATAGAAACTGCTTTTGCTTCGCTTGTAGAGAAGATAGCCTGCATATTTTCGGTAGTTAAGAACCCGAACAATCCGACGGTAACACCCCAAATGATATAACCGTAAGAAATAAACCTACGCCGATTTCCCGCCTTGTCGGAGAGGGTACCCGCTACGAGCGTGGTAAGCGTAGCCGCTATTCCCGAAAGCTGTACCATTAAGGTTATCGCGTCGAGGTTGGGGGAAATCGTTTCGAAAACGAACAGGTTGAAATACATATTTTCCACCGACCAAGCGAGTTGTCCTATCAATCCGAATAAGATAAGGATAAGCCAATTCTTTCTACTAAAAGTAAGTTGATTTTGCGTATGCTTTTGCATAAAAACACCTCAAAGGCTTTATTGATTATCATTATAACATTTTTTTAAGGAATTGTATAGTCTTTTAACGAAAAATATTTGGACAGGGGAATGAAAAAGAGGTGAAAACGAATAAAAAAGGACGGCGAGAAAACGCCGTCCAAACTATTTACAAAATAAATCCGCCTGTGCCGCACCTCGACGAAAGTTGAACCCCGCGATTCGCAAGGTGGGTGCCGTATCTTGGCGCGTCGAACTTTCCGAAAAATACAGACCTTGTCTATCGCCACGAATAACCTGCTCCCGATTTAATACTGTGGATTCCGTTAAACGCCGAACTCCGTACACCGCAGATTTTAAGCTATTATACACGTTTTATTTGGATTTGTCAAGTCAATGAAGCAGGAAAAAATTACCCGTTTATTTTTTGTAGGAAGGGGAAGATTTCCGCCTCAAAGTTAAGCCCGTACCGTTTGTCGGGTACTTCGCTTGCCGAGCGGCGAATGCAATCGCGCGCAAAGTCCGCCGCGAGCCGTATTGCCGTTTCCTCGTCTTTTCCCCGCGCTAACGCGCCTACGAACGCCGCTGCAAACACGTCGCCCGCGCCGTGGAAAAAACCCTGTACGTTTTCGGAGAGGTGTTTTTTTGTTTTCCCCGTTTCGTCCGCATAATAAACGGCGATATCGTTATTTTCCAAAATCCCCGTAACGATAGGGCGTTTGCAAAGTCCGCGCAATACTTGGATGAGCTCGTCCCCACGCGTTAGCGGATACGAAGCTCCTGCGAGCGCGCACGCCTCGGTGTGGTTGGGGAGGATATAATCGGCTTGGCGGCAAAGCGTTTTCATCTTCTCGACGAAAGCGGGAGTAAAGCCTTTGTAAAGTTTGCCGCTATCCCCCATAACGGGGTCTACGATAAACAACCCGTTTTCGCTTAAAAACTCGTTTTTTACGCGGGCGACGAGCTCGATTTGCTCCATGCTCCCAAGATAGCCGCTATACAGGACGTCGAAAGTCAACCCAAGCGATTTCCAATGCGCTAAAACGTCGCTGAAATCTTTCGTTAAATCGCGGAAAGTAAACCCCTCGAATCCACCCGTGTGCGTGGAAAGAACGGCGGTGGGAAGTACGTCGCACGTAACCCCGCAAGCGGAAATAATCGGCAGAGCGACGGTAAGCGAACATTTCCCTACGCAAGATAAATCGTTTATCGCGAGCACGCGCATAAGATTTTCACCTCCCGAAGTAAAAAGTTTGATAAATCTATTATAATTTTCTTGCTTTTTTTTGTCAATCGTATTAAAATAGTATAGATAAGATTTTTTTCATAAAGAGGTATTTTTTATGGCTATTACGGGCGAGATTAAAAAAAGTACGGTGTCGTTTGCCGATTTTGAAAAGTATGAAAACGAAATCGTTACGGTCAAAGGTACGATTCACAATATTAGAATGATGTCGGATTTTGCGTTCGTCATTTTGCGTACGGCGCGCGAAACGATTCAATGCGTTTACGCGGAGAGCTTTTCCGATTACAGAATGAGCGAGGACGTAAAAGAGGAGTGCGCGGCGAAGGTTACGGGAAAAGTCGTTGCGGGCGAAACGCGCGACGGAAGCAAGCGTTACGAGTTGCAAATCCATAATATCGAGCTTTTGTCCCACCCTGCCGATATTCCCCCCGTCGTTATCACGAAAAAACAAGTCAACTGCGATTTGTCCACCAATTTGGACTACCGCCCCGTAACGATGCGTAACCCCAAAGAGAGGGCTATTTTCAAATTGCAAGAGGGGATTCAAAGGGGCTTTCGCGAGTTTTTATCCAAAGAGGGCTTCACGGAAATCCATTCCCCGAAAATCAATTTTGCAGGGGCAGAGGGCGGTACGAACGTGTTCAAGCTCGACTATTTCGGCAAGCAAGTTTACCTTGCTCAATCGCCTCAGCTTTATAAGCAAGCGCTCGTTGCGGTATACGAACGGGTGTTTGAAGTAGCGCCCGTATTCCGTGCGGAACATCACGATACTTCCCGCCATCTTAACGAATATATTTCGATGGACTTTGAAATGGGCTTTATCGAAAGTTTCGAAGACATTATGAATATGGAAACGGGCGTTTTGAAGTATATTATGAACCTGCTCAAAACGGAGTACAAAAACGAGGTGGATTTGCTGCATATCGAAGTACCCGAAATTACGGAAATCCCCGTTTTGAAGTTTATGGAAGCGAAAGAAATCTTGATGAAAAAGTTCAAGTATCAACCGACGGATATGAAAGATTTCGACCCCGAGGAAGAACAGCTCCTTGGTAAATACGCGAAAAAGCAGTTTAACTCCGATTTCATTTTCATTACGCACTACCCCTCGAAAAAGCGTCCTTTCTATACGATGGACGACCCTGCCGACCCCGAATGCACCCTTTCGTTCGACCTCTTGTTTAGAGGGCTTGAAATTACGTCGGGCGGACAACGTGTTCACGATTATCACGAACAGGTAGCGAAAATGGAAAAGCTGGGTATGGACCCCGCGCAATTCGAAACGTATTTAATGCTCCACAAATACGGTGCTCCTCCGCACGGTGGACTCGGTATCGGGCTTGAAAGACTTACGATGCACCTTTTGGGTGCGAAGAACGTCCGCGAAGCGACGATGTTCCCTCGCGATATCAACAGAGTTTCGCCGTAACAACGAAAAATCCCGCCTTTTTCCTACCTCAAAGGGTGTAGGCGAGCGGGAAGGTTTGCTAAATCTATCAAAAAGAGGTTAAAGTTATGTGGAACGGTAAAAAGAAAGCGGTTACGTTCAGTTTCGACGACGGCGTAACGCAAGATATTCGTTTAATTGAAATCTTTAACAAATACGGCTTGAAATGTACGTTTAATCTCAACTCCGCGCTTCTGGGGTTGCAGGGAAAACTCGTTAGGAACGAGCGGGAGGTTACCCACAACAAAATCCCCGCAAGCAAAATTAAAGAGGTTTACGCAGGGCACGAAATCGCGGTACATACGCTCGCACACCCTACGCTCACGGTTTTGGACGACGAAACGGTGATTTATCAGGTGGAAGAGGACAGAAAACAGCTTTCCAAGCTTTGCGGCTACGACGTAGTGGGAATGGCGTATCCCAACGGTCCGAACGACGACAGAGTGGCGGCGCTTATCAAAAATCATACGGGCGTGAAATACGTACGGACGGTTACCTCTACGGGGAACTTTGATTTGCAGACGAACTATTACCGTTTTAATCCCAGCACCTACTATATCGAAGACGATTTCGAAGAGGTAGTGGATAGATTCCTCGCGCTCGAAACGGACGAGCCGCAACTCCTTTACATTTGGGGACACGCGTATGAAATGGACGCGGAATATATTTCTTGGGAAAAGTTTGAAAGGATTTGTAAAAAACTTTCGGGCAAAGCGGATATTTTCTACGGCACGAACAAGGACGTTTTGTTATAAGCTCTACTATAAATAGTAGGAAGAAAGAATACGTAAAATAGCCTGTTTTTGCTTTACAAACGCGAAAAAATCGGTTATAATAAAAAAGCCGTTGAACGATAGACGGCGATAAAATGAAATAAAATGCAATAAAAGGCGTTAAAAGAGGACAAGATTTTTGCGAATTATCCCGCACAGAGAACTTCCGTTTTGGTGAAAAGGAAGAGGGGACGCGCAAGAGGTTATCCCCTCGTCAGCCGACTCGGCGAAAGAGCAAACAAGCTCCGTGTAATCGAGTACGGACTTGCCCTCCGTTATCAGAGGCAACAAATGATAGTTTGTTTTGGTGGTTAAAAAAAGCCGTAGTGTTTTTTCCAAAGCACGACGGTTTTATTTTTTTGTTTTACCTTTTTCGGAAATCTTTTGCATTGAAAAGGTGCAAAGTAGCATTATCAAAAAACCTTTATAAAAAGGAGAAAAAATATATGTCTATGTACAAGAAAGTGGACACCTCTTTGAACTTTGTCGAGAGGGAAAAGAAAATCGTGGAATACTGGAACGAGAACAAGATTTTCGAAGAAAGTATGAAAGCGAAAGAGGGCGGGGAAGAGTTTTCTTTCTACGACGGTCCTCCTACGGCGAACGGGAAACCGCATATCGGGCACATTTTAACCCGTGTTATGAAAGATATCGTGCCCCGTTATCAAACGATGAAAGGAAAACACGTTTTGAGAAAAGCGGGTTGGGATACGCACGGACTTCCCGTGGAACTCGAAGTGGAGAAAAAGCTTGGCTTGGAGAGTAAAACGGGCATTGAAAGTTACGGAATCGAGCCGTTTATCAAACAATGCAAACAATCCGTTTGGCAGTACACGAACGAGTGGAAACAAATGTCGGACAGAGTAGGGTATTGGTGCGATATGGACAACCCGTACGTAACCTACCACGACAATTATATCGAATCGGAATGGTGGGCGCTCAAAGAAATCCACAAGAAAGGGCTCTTGTACAAGGGACATAAAATCGTGCCCTATTGCCCCCGTTGCGGAACGGCGCTCTCTTCCCACGAAGTAGCGCAAGGTTATAAAGACGTCAAACAAGCGACGGCGTTCGTGAAGTTCAAGGTGAAAGGCGAGGCGAATAAATACGTACTTGCTTGGACGACGACGCCTTGGACGCTTCCGTCCAACGTAGCGCTTTGTATGCACCCCGAATACGACTACGTAGAGGTGCAAATGGAAGAAAACGGCGAGAAATACGTGCTCGCGGAGGGCTTGCTCAAATCTGTGCTCGGCGAAGAGGGGTATACCGTGCTTTCCACGAAAAAGGGTAAGGACTACGAATACGTGGAATACGAATCGTTGTATCCGTTCGGCAAAGAGAAGTTTAACTACCGTGAAAAAGCGCACTATATCACTTGCGATACGTACGTAACCCTTTCCGACGGTACGGGTGTCGTACACATTGCGCCCGCGTTCGGTGAGGACGACTATAAGGTGGGGAAACGTTATAACTTGCCCGTCGTGCAACTCATCGACGAAGAAGGTAAGTTCCCTAGCGGTTGCGGCGAGTTCACGGGCGTAGGCGCGCAAGCGGCAGACCCCGCCGTTATCAAGGATTTGAAAGCGCGCGGCTTGCTTTTGAAAACGCTTGAAATTATGCACAACTACCCGTTCTGTTGGCGTTGTGATACTCCGCTTATCTACTACGCGCGTTCGAGCTGGTTTATTAAGGTTACGGCGATTAAGGAAAGATTGCTCGAAACCAATCGCTCCGTAAATTGGATGCCCGAAACGATTAAGGAAGGGCGTATGGGCAACTTCCTTGAAAACGTTATCGATTGGGGACTTTCCCGCGATAGATATTGGGGTACGCCGTTGCCTGTTTGGGTGTGCGAGGATTGCGGAGAAATCGAGGTTATCGGTTCACGCGAAGAACTCGTGGAAAAATGCGGA
>JAZRBK010000019.1:0-3917 GCA_045635025.1 Candidatus Scatosoma sp. | reverse complement strand
CATTTGAAAAGGGCGACGGGTATTTATTCAGCGACGAGTTAGCGAAGATAAACCAAATTAAAAAACAAAAGAAACACCAAAGCGGAGAAATCTTGGCGGAGGTGTTTTTTTATGCGGAAAGTGGCGGTATTGTTTGGGGGCAAGTCTTGCGAAAACGAGATTTCTATTTTAACGGGCGTATTTGCGCTCAACGTTTTGGGCGGGGAGAAATATACGCTCGTGCCCTTGTATATACATACGGACGGAGAAATGTATACTTCCCCGAAAATGAAAGACTTAAACGCGTTTAAGGAAAGAAAGGTAACCTCGTTTACCAAAGTTTTTTTCGACGGAGGGTGGCTGTTCGCTTGGGGAGCGGGCAAGAAAAAAGTCAAACGGCTTTATAAAATCGACGTAGCGTTAAACTGTTGCCACGGCGGGCTCGGCGAGGGGGGAGGCGTTTCCGCGATAATGGCTTGGAACAACGTACCGCTCGCCTCTCCCGATTTAACCGCTTCGGGCGTATTTATGGACAAAAGCCTTACGAAAACGGTAATGAAAGGCTTAAAAATCCCGACGGTGGATTCTATCCGCGTTAACGAGCGCGACTACCAAAAACGGGGTGCGTTTTTGCTTCGCAGTATTGAGGCTCGGTTGAAATACCCCGTGGTGATAAAACCCGCGCATCTCGGCTCGTCTATCGGCATTTCGGTAGCGAAAAATGAAACGGAGGCCAAACGCGGAATAGAAAACGCCTTTCTTCTCGACGGGCGCGTCGTGATTGAAAAATATCTTGCAGACAAAAAGGACGTGAATTGCGCGGCGTACTCGCGCGGGGGTGAGATTTTCGTATCCGAAGCGGAGGAGGCGTTTGGCGCGGGGATTTATTCGTTCGAGGATAAATACGTAAAGCGTAACAGCGACGGGGTAAGAAAGGACGGGAAGAACGGTCTTTTACACGGGCAAACCCAAGCGGGCGGAAGCGGAGCGGAAACCGCGCAAAAACGCACGGTGCTTAGCGGAAATCTGCGGGAAAAAATCCGCGCGTATACGAGGACGGTGTATAAACGTATGGATTTGAAAGGGGTAGTGAGAATGGACTATCTCGTCAGCGGCGAGCAGGTGTATTTATGCGAAGTCAACACCGTACCAGGTTCGCTTGCGTATTACCTTTTTTGCGAGCGCATTTCCGACGCGAGAACGTTCTTTACCGACCTCATTGAAGAGGCGCTTTCCCAAGATAGCGAACGGGAGAAAAAGATTATCACGACGGGCATTTTGAAAAGCGTGAAAGAAGATTGAAAAAGTTTGCGAAAAACACTTGACAAAAAATGACAGGGGTGGGTATAATATAGATACATTTTACTAATGGAGGTCAGCATACATGATTTGTAAAAAGTGCGGAGCAGAAGCCGTTGACGGAGCTATCTTTTGCGGTAGTTGCGGGGCGCGCCTTGATGAGAAAAAGGAATGTATTTTTTGCGGAAAGTTAAACGACGAAAGGACTGCTTATTGCGTATATTGTGGCAAGAGAATAGACGGCAAAAACGTTTGCTCTGCTTGTGGTGTGGCATACGAGGGTAATTTTTGTCCGTCTTGCGGGCAAGCGCGAACGAGTGTAAGGAAAAGTTTCTCCCAAGAAGAAAAACCGTACCAAGTTCGAGAAAAGAACAACGGGAACGAGGGCTTTGAAAAAGTCGGTAAAGTCTTTAATATTGCCGGAAGCGGATTGGCGATGCTCGGCGTATTGTGTGCATTGATATTCGTATTTTTCATAGGCCTTACTGCCTCTCCTGAAGGGTTTTTGAGCTATTTGCCAAACAATCTCTTCTATTATTTTGGGAAGTATTATAAGGAAATTGGCGCAATAGATTATACCGCTTATACGGAGACAGGAGTTTCCCAATGGTTTCAAGATTTATTGCAACGGGGGAATAATACGGTAGGGGTTTTCGGTACGGTAATCAGCGCGGCTGCGCTCCTTTCTGTCGTTACGTGCGCGATAGGGGCTATTGTAATCTACGTTAGACAATGGCTCGGCTTAACGCAAAAACGTGCGGACGGTTGGGCGTTGGCGTGCATATTCAGTTTCTTGATTTCTGCGGCGCTTTTTGCCTTTTTACATAATGTCAAAGTTTCCATATATCAAGAGGGGGTGGTGGAAGTTTCCCTTAACGGCGCAACGAAAGCGGGGATAGTTTTGTGTATCGTTTTCACTGCGTTATTCGCCTTTTGTAGGATTTTGGAATTGGGGAAAAAATTGAAAAGCGGAAAAATACTTGGCGTAATCCTTTTGGGTGCGGTTAGTTTCGCTTTTGTGTTGACGGCTTTCCTTGCATTGAATAATGCGTGTGCTATTTTGCAGGTTTCCTCTCCTTATATAGGTAATTATACCTTTACGGAAATGGATGTTGATTTCTTGTCAATGAGCGGCCTTTTGGTGAATGAGGTGCTTGCTCAAACGCTTATCGTGGATTTTACAGGAACGCAGTATTTCGAAATAACTGAGGCATTGCATACGATGACAGTGTGTTATTTGGTTGCTCAAATTACAAGCGTAATAGCGATATGCACGAGCGGTATTGCAACGGCAGTACATATTAAAAAAACGATAACCCGTAAAAACGGAGCGGCTTTGGGTTGGTCGATATCCGCCCTTATCGCTGCGATTGTAGTCTTAATCTTTTCCGCTGTGGGATATAATCAAATAATAGAGTTTTCCATTGTGGGTAAGATTATTGATTCGGAAGCGGTTTTACAGACGAGTTATACCCCTCAAATCGTGGCTATCGTATTTTTAACGCTGAACGTGGCGAGTGCCGTCTTGTTAAAGGTTTTACAAAAGAATAATCAAGAAAATATTTAAGAATAATACAATTTTTACAAAACGGATAAAAAACGCGTTCCAATTCGTATGGGAGCGCGTTTTCTCGTGGAAAGAGGCGCAAGAAAAGTTGACAAACGGGGGGATTTAAGGTATAATAAGGAAAAGCAGACTTCTCCGTATAACGGAGAAAAGGATTTCGGAAAAGCAAGGCGGTACGGTATGCGTATAGAAAAACTTTATCCCGAATGTAAAGATTATATTTGGGGCGGGGAAAAACTCAAAGAAAAATACGGTAAGCGCACGGACAAAACGCCGTGTGCGGAAAGCTGGGAGCTCTCTTTCCACAAGGACGGCAAAACCCGTCTTGCAAACGGTAAAACGTTGGAAGAGTACGCGGGTAAAGCCGAGCTTGGCAAAAACGTAGAAAACTTTCCCTTTTTCCCTATGCTTATTAAGCTTATCGACGCAAAGGAAAACCTTTCCGTACAAGTGCACCCGTCGGATAGTTACGCACTTAAAAAAGAGAACTCGTTCGGCAAGACGGAAATGTGGTATATCGTCGAAGCGGACGAGGGCGCGGGGATTTATTTAGGGTTGAAAAACCAAGCGACGAAAGCGAATTTTCAAAAGGCTATCAAAGAAAAAACGCTTACCGAACTGCTCAATTTTTATAAAGTACAGGCGGGCGAGTGTTATTTCATTCCCTCGGGCACGATACACGCAATCGGCGCGGGCTGCTTAATTTGCGAAATCCAACAAAACAGCAATTTAACTTACCGCGTTTACGATTACGGACGGGTAGGCAAGGACGGCAAGGAACGCGAACTGCATGTGGACAAAGCGCTCAAAGTAACCAACCTTTTCCCGTTTAAGCCCTTAAAGACGGGGCTCGTTTGCGGAGAGGAAGAACTGCTTGGCGTGAGCAAATACTTCACGGCGCATAAGCTTTCCGTAGACGGAAAATGCACGCTCGCTACGGACGGCGGGACTTTCAAATGCGTAACCTGCGTTGCGGGGAGCGGGGAAATCGACGGACAAGCTATGCGTGCGGGCGAAAGCTTTTTCGTACCTGCGAACTTTGGCGAGTTTACCTTAAACGGAAAGATGACCG
>JAZRBK010000018.1:0-1077 GCA_045635025.1 Candidatus Scatosoma sp. | reverse complement strand
AACTTGAACAAGGCAAGAAAACGTTGCGCCTTGATAAAGTCAATCAAGCATTGGCGGTGTTCGGCGCGCAAGTATCGGTAGGGAGATTGAATAGCGATGAGTGATACGTATAGAACTGCCTATATTTACGTGCGGAACGTGTTTGCAGGCGTGTTGGCGGAAACGGACTACGGATATTCTTTTGCTTACGACGAAGAGTATTTGCAAAGCGAAAACGCAACTGCCGTCAGTTTGACGTTACCGCTTACGGCAAATAAATATCGGGCGAAAACGTTGTTTCCGTTCTTCGACGGGCTGATTCCCGAAGGGTGGCTACTCGATATCGTAACGCATAATTGGAAGATTTCACCGAGCGATAGGTTTGGTGTGCTTTTGGTTGCTTGCAAAGATGCGGTAGGGAACGTGAGCGTAAGGGGTGAAAAACTATGAAATGTTTATGTTGTGGCAGAGAATTTACGCCCAAAACGTCCATAGAAGAAGTGGAAAACAGTTGGCATAAAAAATGCGTGAAAGCGTTTTTCGGCGGTAGCAAGTTGCCGATATTAGACATATCGGAAGAAACGTTAAAAAGGCTTGCCGAAGAAAGTACGAATAAAGGGTTTACCGTTCCAGGCGTGCAAAAGAAATTGTCCTTGCATTTAACGGAGGGCGCGTCGCCAAGACTTACGCTTGTCAACTATCCTACGGGATACATTTTAAAAGCCCAAACGGAAGAATACGAGACCTTGCCCGAAGCCGAATACTTGGTTATGCAAATGGCAAAGCAGGTGGGGATTAAAACCGTACCGTTTGCGTTGATTAAGATGAATAGTAAGGGCGAACTTGCCTATATCACAAAGCGAATTGATAGGGCGCAGGTGGACGGCAAAATGCAAATGCTGGCGATGGAAGATTTTTGTCAATTGGAAGAGCGTTTGACGGAAGATAAGTATAAAGGTTCGTACGAGCGTTGTGCTAAGGTTATCAAGAAATATTCGTCCATGGCGAAATTTGATTTAACGGAACTGTATTTGCGGTTAGTTTTTTCGTTCGTAATCGGCAATTCGGATATGCACTTGAAGAACTTTTCAATGATTG
>JAZRBK010000017.1:0-2939 GCA_045635025.1 Candidatus Scatosoma sp. | reverse complement strand
TTTGATTATAATTTTCGATATATTTATCTCTCGTAGGCAAGCGGATTTTGATATCGTCGTGGACGTTGACCGATTCCACGACGTCGATATTAAAGCCATATTCGTCACATTGCCTTTTAACTTCTGCGATTTCGCTTTCTTCCCAGATTTCACCAGGCATTTTATCGTGCAAAGCCCAAACAATACCTTTTACACCTGGGATTTGCTTGATGTCCGATAATTTGATACGGTCATTGCCCTTGCCGTACCAACGAAAAGTCATTTGCATAGTATTTCTCCTCTCCTTAATCGTAAGGAATTAATGGAAGCTCATTGGTATTATCTTCAATATCCTCTCGAACAATGACTTCGCAATATAGAACGGTTGTCCCTATTTGCGCCGTTACGCGCGCAACCCCTGGTTGTCTTGCGGTGATTTTACCATTTTTATCAATCGTTAATACGCTATCGTCATTCACGCTCCAAACAGCAACATAGTTTTTCACACCCGACAACGTAAGCTGGTAAACACTGTTTTCCCCAAGAATAACCTGTCGTTCCAAAGTTTTTACTTCATCTACAAGAGCTGTATCGACATAAGTATATAATACTTCATCTGTGTAGCCGTCCTGAATTGCAAACGCTGCGACCTGCGCAATGGAACGTTCAACTTCGTCCGAATAATAGTACACGCCGTCCAAATATACATAACTGCGCGCAACGATTTCCGTACCGTAATGTTCAGCTGGAATATCCGTCAAAACAGCGTTGAAATATTCATAACCTTCTTCGTACGTAGCAGGATTATTTTCTTTTACGATATCCGTTGCCCACTGTGTTTGTTCAATATTCTCAACCATTGCTGTTTCCACCGTCAATTCTTCTTCGCCTAAAACGGCACGCGGAATAATCAACGTACCAAACGTTGCGCCCATTTCCACCATTCCGTCCGACACCTTCGATTGAAAACGAAGTCCCGCAGGCGTAGAAAGTCTTACGCTCCCGCCTAAAATGGTAGGCGCTTCTATGATAGTGAAAGTATCCTCTATCGTTTGATCGCCAATAGATACAGAACACGTCGCCACGCCGCCTTTCTCATTATTTTGATATTCAACTTCGGGTTTATCGTATTCCCAATTTTCGCTATACTCCAAAGATGCAGGCTCTAACGCTGCACCGTTATATACTTCCACCAAATTCTCTTCAAGAGATAAGGATGCCGTCGCCGAATGTGTATCGTGATATTTACAAGTTTGCGTGATAACGTTATTATTGAGCGTATACATATAACAATGCAACTCGTCCGCGGCAGACAAACTACCCATAAACAATTTCATCGTTGAGTCTTGGGCTGCAAGTTTATTTTTATAGGTATTATAAGCTGTTTCGTTCGCAAATACAAGTTGTGTATTTTCAATGTCCTTATTGTATCTTGAACGTGCATAGATGCTTCTATCTGCTTCACTGGAACTAAAATCAATAGTCGCGTTTCCAATCGTTAAGGAAATTTCCCCATTAACATAGTAGCTTGTCGAAAAAGAAAGCCCGCTAGTATCGTTATAGCAGCCGCCATACACACGACGCGTGATTGTACCGCCCATAACACGCATATCCACATCGCCCGTCATAGACGCTCTTTCATTCCCACCGAAAACCTGTTCAAACATACCGCCCGTTATCACCGCATTTGCACCGCTTTTAGCGTCCACATTTCTATTTCCTGCATAAGCACTCATGCCCTTACCGCCCGTTATGGTAAGATTTGAACTTCCCGTAATTTTCGCACCCGCATTATTAGAGCCGCCGAATAAATAAACAACTTTTGCATTGCCGCCAAACGTTATGTTTGTGCTTCCCTTAATAGTATCTCCGTTGCCGCCGCCAAACACGAAACAGTCGATTGCGTGGTCAGTTTCATCCACGTCAGAATTCACCGTTCCACCTACAAAAAGATTCGTATCGCCTAACACCGTACCGCTCTTACTCCCGCCAAAAATACTCTTGTACGTACCAGAAAGCACGGTCAAATCCGTCGAGGCAACCGTCGCCCCAGCCATACCGCCGCCATGTAATTCTATCGTAGGAGAACCCGTCCATACAACGTTTTCGCCAATGGTTACGCTATTCCCGTTTGCATACACGTTTGTAGCACCATTTACAAGCAAATTGATATTGTAAAAGTTTACGCTATCATTAATAACGATATCGTTTGACCAAGTCATTTGCAAAGTACCACCTGTAATAGATACCTCTTTATTATGTTTTTCCCAAGTATCTATCGTTACCGTATCTTGAAGAACTATTATGCCCCCGTCGAAGACTTCATCCAAAGCCTTTTCGAGAGTTTGGAAGGGAGCACTGATAGTGCCGATATTCGAATCAACGCCGTTAGTAGAAACGTAAACAACTTGCCCGTTTTCTTCCGCATTAACAATCGTAGTCATTTTATTAACAGCAAACAAAGTTAACGCCATTGCGCATACCGATAACATGCCAATAATTTTCTTTTTCATAGTTGCTCCTTTATTAACCGTTGTTTTGTGTAAACCAATCACTATTCCAACCGCCTAAATCATCCGCGGCATCATTCTTTGAATTTGTAATAACGTCATTGTTTTCAAAAAATATAACCTTAATAACCATCTTGTCGTATTCTTTCATTTTATTCACCTATTTTAATAAACTTCCGTATCTTTTGCAAATACAATCAAAGGTGCAGTCGCCCAAGGATGGAATAAACTTGTATTCCACTTTTGATTTTCCCCCCACGCTTCAAAGGTTGTTGTAGCTCCTTCCTCTAACATATTCAACCACGCGCCTTTATCCGCTGCAAGTAGTTCCGCCTTTTCTCGTTCGCCGTGTTTCATGAGCGCCGCCAACGTAAAATACGCCATATAAACGCCCATACTCGTTAATTTTTTTTGACATATATATTCTACGATTTTTCGTTCTTTTGTTTC
>JAZRBK010000016.1:0-6269 GCA_045635025.1 Candidatus Scatosoma sp. | reverse complement strand
CGACGTCTTTGAGGAGCGTAGTAACCTCTTCCGCCTCGAACTTATACGCAATCGCCCAACGGGGGAACTTGTCGGTAAAGCCCATTTCTTCCCGCAAAGTCGCGTTATCCACTTTGATAACCGCGCCGTCCGTGAGCACGTCAATCTTGCGCCTTTCCTCCTCGATTTCCGCAACCGCCGCGCGAACCTCGTCATCGCAGTTACAAACGCGGAAATACGGATACACCTTAAACCCCTCTTTTATCAAAAATTCGTGCGCCGCCGTTTGCGAGAGCGGTTCTCCCTCCGAAGCGTAATTCACGTCGTAAAAATAAATCTCGGGCTTGCGGAGCTTGGTAATTTTCGGGTCGAGATTGCGAATCGCACCCGCCGCCGCATTCCGCGCGTTTTTGAGCGGTTCACTCGCCGTTTGATTGTATGCATCGAGCACGGAAAGACGGATAACCGCTTCCCCGCGCACTTCCAACGTGCCTTGATACGAAATTGTCAACGGGAAAGAGGGTATCGTCAAAACTTGCGCCGTTACGTCCTCGCCGACGATGCCGTTTCCGCGGGTAGTCGCCCGCACGAACGCGCCTTTATCATACGTCAAACAAACGGTCAGTCCGTCGAACTTATATTCCACCGTATAGACGGGGTCGGCGTTAGCCACTTTTTGGACACGGGTCAAGAACGCGTCGAGTTCCTCGCGAGAAACCGCTTTATCTAAACTGAAAAGCCGTTCGATATGCGTATGCTTTACAAACCCTTTAATCGGCTCTCCGCCTACACGACGGGTAGGACTGTCGGGTAACACCACGCCCGTTTCTTCTTCGATTCGCCTCAGCTCGTCGTACAAAGCATCGTACTCCTTATCCGAAACGGTAGGGTTGTCCAAAACGTAATATTCGTGCGCCCATTTGTTGAGCGTGTTGACGAGTTCTTGCTGTCTGCTTGTGTCCATTTTATCCCCCTTAGTCTATCACGGTGAGCGGAGCAAGGCTCGCGGAAAGCTGCTTAATCCCCAAACCGTTGAACGCCACGTCCACGATTTTATTACCGCCCACGCCGCGCGCATTCACGATAACCCCTTCGCCAAACTTAGGGTGTTTCACGCGCACGCCCGTAACCAAACCGCTCACGTCCTTTCCGCCCATCGCAGGCTTGCTTTGCCCACGCGTAATCCCGCCGTAGGTAAATCCGCTCTCTTTTTTTCCGCCTTGCGTATGCGTAGTACGCACCCCCGACGAGCTCCCGTACGTAAACCCGCCGCCGTAATGATTTGACCCGTAGTTATTTGACCCGTAGTTATTTGACCCGTAACTTCCGTACGAGCCACCGTTATAAGCCGACCTTTGCACGGCGGAGTTTTCTCTAAAAGCGTCCCTGCCGAAGCCGTATCCACGCGAACCTGCCCCGCCGCCGTAACTACCGTAGCCGCGGGAATTGCCGTTCGTCGCGTACCTGCCCCCCGCGTATGCGTCGTTTCCGTACGATTCGGGGTCGTCGTAACTATCATAACCCATAAAGGACGGACGGGTTTCTTTGGGCAGATTGAGCTCGCCTGCAAGTTCTTTTAAGAACCGAGAACGCGCAGTCGGCTCGCGCTTGCCGTATAAATACCTACTCTTGGAGCGGGTGAAATACAGTCTTTCCTTTGCACGGGTAATGGCAACGTACGTCAAGCGGCGTTCTTCTTCCATATCTTCGTCGTTGTCTATCGCGCGGGAAACGGGCAAAATATTTTCTTCCATACCGCACACGAATACGCAGGTAAACTCCAATCCCTTGACGGAGTGAATGGTCGCAAGCGTAACGTAATTGCTATCGTCCATTTCATCCGTATCCGAAGAGAGGGTTACTTGATTGAGATAATCGGTAAGCGTCGCGCCTTTATTTAACCGACAGTATTCCTCCACCGATTGAATAAACTCTTCGATATTCGCGCGCTTGTTGATACTCTCGTCCGAGTCGTCCGCGTACGCTTCGCGCATAGCGGTATCCTCCACGATTTTCTTTACGAGCTCGTTGACGGGCATTTCTTGGCTATCCAAAATCCACGTTTTCACAAGACCACGGAAGTCCGTTAATTTCTGTTTCGTCGCGGGCGAGAAGCCGATTTCGTCCAAATCCAACAGCGCGTCGTAAACGGAAAGTTCCTGTTCAAAGGCGTAATTTTGGAGCGCCTCGACGGTTTTCGCGCCGATACCGCGCTTGGGGAAGTTGATAATCCGCACCGCCGCCTCGCTGTCGAACGGATTATTGACGAGCCGCAAATACGCGAGCAAATCTTTAATTTCCTTTCTTTCAAAGAACTTGAACCCGCCGAATACCTTAAAAGGTATTCCGTCCGCGGTAAACTCTTGTTCGAGCGAGCGCGTCAATGCGTTGAGCCGCATTAAAACGGCGAAATCAGAATAGGAATACCCACGTGAAACGAGGCCCGCTATCGTATGCGCGATATACCGCGCCTCACCGCTTTCTTCTTCCGCCTCGTACACTTTCACTTCGTCGCCCTCGGCGTTTTCCGTCCACAGGGTTTTGTCCTTTCTTCTGCCGTTGTTTTTAATCACGGTATTGGCGAGCCGTAAAATGCGTTTAGTCGAGCGGTAATTGCGTTCGAGCTTGAACACTTTCGCGCCCTTAAAATCCTTTTCGAAGTGGAGGATATTTTCAATTTTCGCACCCCGCCAACCGTAAATAGACTGGTCGTCGTCGCCTACGACGAAAAGATTGCCGTGAGAATGGGCAAGCAGTTTTACGATTTCGTATTGTACCGCGTTGGTATCTTGGAACTCGTCCACTAAAATATAGCGGAAACGCCCGCTTAAATATTCGCGCGCCTCTTCGTTTTTGCGGAGCAATAAACGCGTTTCGTTGAGCAAATCGTCAAAATCGAGCGCGTTATTCTCTTTCAAATGCTTTTGATAGCGGGTATATACTTTTATAATCTCGTCGATTTCCCGCTCGTAGGCGTATTCGTTCGCGTAACGCTCGGGCTCGTAGCCGAGCATTTTCGCGTTCGCGATATGATATTTCACGTCTTTGAGAAGCTTTTCATCGTCGAAATCACATTCTTGAAAGGACTTTTTGATAATGTTGTTGCGTTCCGTTTCGCTGTAAATGGAGAAGTTCGCGCTTATCCCAATTTCGCCTGCGTACATACGCAAAATACGTACGCACATACTATGAATCGTGCACACCCAAGAGCGCGAAATATCTACGATTTTCGAGAGCCGTTCTTTCATTTCGTTCGCCGCTTTGTTCGTGAACGTAATCGCCAAAATCGCCTCAGCAGGAACGCCCTTATCCTCGATTAAATGCGCGATACGGGAGGTTAAAACGCGCGTTTTACCACTCCCCGCGCCCGCAAGCACGAGTACCGCCCCCTCCGTTTGCAAAACGGGCTTGATTTGCTCCTCGTTGAGTTTTTCAAGTATTTCATTCGTTTGCATCATATTATTATTATACCACTTTTTGTGCGTTTTGGCAAGTACCTGCCCCCTATCTTTGCGGGGGTTTTCTACTCTTTTACGCCTTTTTATTCAGGCGTTCGAACTCGAACTCTCTACGAAAGCGTTCTAAGGCGCGCAGATACTTTTCGCTGAGTGTTAAATTGTATCTTTGCTTTTCTTCATAGGAAAGACTTTCATAATACGGCTTGTCCGTAAGTCTGCCGATAGCGTCGCTCACTTCCCCGTCGGAAAGGAGCATTTTTTTGACTTTTAAGTAAAACTCGTCCTCTTTTTCGCCTGCGATTTTCGCGCTTACCTGCTCGGTAAAATAACGTCCTGCTTTGCTTTCGTTAAAACCCTGCTCGCGCGCTTTTTCTAAATGCTCGTCCATATCCTCTTGACATTCTTTCCAAAACCCGCTTTTGATTCTCAGTTTTGCTCGGCGTGCTTCTTCCCGCAACGTTCTTCCATCCTTTGACATAATTCACCTCCAATTGACGTTTTTCGCAAAAGAAAAAGCTCACGTAGCGTGAGCTTTTTGCTTTTTAGTTTCTGCTTCTCTTACGAGCGCCTTCGCATTTTTTCTTTCTTCTTACGGAAGGTTTTTCATAGAACTCTTTCTTACGAAGGTCTCCGATGATGCCGTCGCGGGAGCACTTTCTCTTGAAACGGCGCAATGCGCTTTCAACGTTTTCGTTTTCTCCAACTTTGACCGTAGACATTTCCTTTTCACCCGCCTTTGCCTGTACGCGTTTTTTATTTACCTCGTAATTATAGCAATTTTAGAAAAAGGTGTCAAGTCTTTTCTTGCCGTTTTTTCACCTTTTTACGGATTTTTTTTCCAAGTTTCTTTTTCTTGCCAAGGATTATCACTAATTTTGTCGCTTTTTAGCAAAAGTAAAAACGGGGCGGTTTTCTCCGCTCCGTTTCTCTGTACTATCACAAATGATTTTTTATTCTACCCGCTCGAAATCGCTTGCAGGGTGTTTGCACCAAGGACAGATAAAATCGTCGGGCAATTCCTCCCCTTCGTGTACGTAACCGCACACTTTACACACCCATTTTCCTCCTTTTTTCTCCGCCTTTTCCGTCGGAGCAGGACTAGCGTTGGATTTGGGTTTGATATTGCTTTGATAATACTCGTACGTTACGGATTTTTCATTCGAAAGCTTTTTCGCCTCCGTAACCTCCGCTACGAACAAGGTATGCGTGCCGTAATCGAGCGCGTCCACTACTTTTGCCGACAACATTGCGTTGACGTGTTCGCTTACGTAATACACGCCGTTCTCCGCCGTGGGGTACGCTTTGCCTGCGAACTTATCCACCTCTCTGCCCGAAACGAACCCGAATTGCTTGAACGTATCAAACGGGGTACTTTCCGTCAAAACGGATACGTTAAATACGCCCGTCTTTTTAATCATTTCGTTCGTGTAATTCATCTTATTGACGTACACGGTAATCCGCGTAGGATTATCCGTCAACATAGACACGGTGTTTACGATACAACCGTTTTGCTTTTCCCCGTCTTTTGCCGACAGCACGAAAAGCCCGTACGTCAATTTATACATAGCCTCTTTTTCTATCATTTCCTTTCTCCTATTTTTTTAGGATAGCCTTGTAAAAAGCTTCTTCAACCCGTCCTTTTTAGCGGCGTTCGCCGCCTTTCGCGTTAGCGCTTAGCGTTAGCACTTAACCGTTCGCCCAAAGTCCGTGCAAGTTGCAGTACGCATACACTCTCACGAGCGTATCCCCGTCCGCGAGCGAAAAGCTACATACGGGCGCACTTTCGGGATTGAGATACTTGATTTGATAGCCTTGCTCCGTTTCAATCGCTACCCACTCAATCCAATGCTCCGCCGTCATCGGGTGCGTAACGCTCCCTACGTCCACTTTCACTTGCTTGCATTTCTTCGTTACTACGGGCACGTGCTTTTCCTTAGCCGCGTCTACGCTTCCCGCTATAAGCTCTTTCCAACCCTCTAATTTGAGTTCGACTTTCGATACCACCGTTTTATTACAATTTTCACACTTGTATACTCTTAACATTTTCTCTTTCTCCTTTTTTATTATTAGGATTAAATCCTATTTATGTTTTTAGTATAGCATACTATTTTGCCGTTGTCAACAGTTTGAGAGAAAGTTTTGAAAAAAATTACTCATATTTTTGGAAAAAATTGTAAAAATGGGTTTTTCGTATCTTTTAGGCATTTTCCAACAACTTTTCGCCCAATGAATACGCTAATCCGCCACCCTTTGATTCCCGTCGTCCTTTTCAAATGCGAGCAAGTCAAGCAGGGCTTTTACGCCATAAGGTCAGCGATAACGTCCAACACCTTATCGTGGCACCCGCCGCAACCCGTCGAACAATGGGTAATGTACTGAACTTCCTCAAACGCTTTTTCTACGCTTTCGAAGTGGTCGTGGGTGTGGAGCGCCTTTTCGATATCCGCTACCGATACTTGTTTACAGTTACAAATGATTTTATTTTCCATGATTATTTTCTCCTTTCGGTTTTTTATTTTTATTTTTCTTTTGCCGTTTTTATGACTTTATACGATTATATTATGATGATGTGAGGGCACTTTATTATTCTATATAATATACGCGGTTTTCCTTGCGGGGTTTTTGCTGGGGCACAACGTCGGGATAACCGATAACGCAATTCCCGATACCTTCGTATTCGCCCTCGATACCCAGCTTTTGCAAGAACGCCTGCCATAAAGGTTGTTCGAACGTTTCCCTTGCACGGTGAATCCAACACGCGCCGAGCCCTAACGAATGTGCCGCCAAAAGTAGATTTTCCATTACGAGCGAACCGTCGTATACGTGCGTAGG
>JAZRBK010000015.1:0-1379 GCA_045635025.1 Candidatus Scatosoma sp. | reverse complement strand
CTCGAAATAGGCGGTGAGATAGGGGGCAACCGTTTCGGCGGGGGTTTCGTTGACGTACTTAATCGCTTTGGTAATCGCGCGCAAGAACCCTTCCGCAACGTCGCCGTTGTCTTTCAGCCAAGAATCTTTCGCGATGTACGTCGTGTATGGTACTTCGCCCGACGCTTCGCCGACCGCGGCTACTACGTAGCCCTTACCCGCCTTTTCGTATTCGTAAGCGGTAGGGTCGAACATCGTACAATAATCCGCCGTACCCGCTTCAAACGCGCTTACCATAAGATTGAACGCCACGTCGTAGTTCAAAGTCAAATCTACGCCGTCTTTGAGGTTGTGTTCGCCGAGCACGTATTCAAACGTCATAGCGGGCACGCCGCCTTTACGCCCTGCAAGGATTTCCTTGCCTTTGAGGTCTTCCCATTGAAAGTTGGGTTCGGGTTTTCTTGAAACGAGGAACGAACCGTCCCGCTTGGTAAGTTGCCCGAACACGGTAGGAACGTCCGTCGAACCGCCGACGAGCACGTAAAGCGCCGCCTCAGGTCCGCAGAACCCTACGTCCGCATCGCCCGAGAGCACAGCGGACATAACTTTATCCGCGCCGCCGCCGTTGGTGAGTTCGATTTTAATGTTTTCCTCTTCGAAATAGCCAAGACTTTCGGCAAGGTACATAGGTGCGTAGAATATGGAATGGGTAACCTCGTTTACTTTGACGGTCGTCAAGCCGTCGTCGCCACCTTTACAAGCGGAGAGGGGGAGTAACGTCAAGCAAACAGCGAGAGCAGAGGTAAGTATTTTTGTGATTTTTTGCATAGCAGTATACACTCCGAATAAAAAATATTTTTATAATAATATATTATATGTAGGGGCATTTATAATTGACAACGGTGCGGAAAAGTACTATAATAGATACACTGCCCTTTTTGCGGGGTAGTGTTTTACGTTGAAAAAAGTTCGGAAAAAATAACGATATAGCCGCTAAAAAATCAAGGAGAAAGCGGCGAGGGTAGGAATTATGGAAATGCAAAAGACGTACAACCCCAAAGAGTTTGAGGATAGAATCTACGCCGATTGGGAGCAATCGGGTTATTTCCACGCGGAAATCGACAAAGATAAAGTTCCGTTTACGATTATGATGCCACCCCCGAATATTACGGGGCATTTGCATATGGGACACGCTATGGACGCGACGATGCAGGACACGCTAATACGATTTAAGCGTATGCAGGGGTATTCCGCGTTGTGGTTACCAGGTTGCGACCACGCTTCTATCGCTACGGAAGTGAAAATCGTAGAGAAGATGAAAGAGGAAGGGCTTACGAAAGCCGACCTTGGCAGAGAGGGCTTTTTGAAACGCGCTTGGGAGTGGAAAGAACAGTACGGCA
>JAZRBK010000014.1:0-2506 GCA_045635025.1 Candidatus Scatosoma sp. | reverse complement strand
ATTGAACCCTACAAGGTTTTAGAGAGAAAAAATCGTTCATACTTCGTCAACCTCGCTTATAATACGCGTGTATGATTACGCTCGGTTTCCTTGTCTGCTTCTATTTTTTTCTTCTCTAAAACTGCTATGCACCTAAAAAGACGTATTTTTTAGATATTTTTGGTGCGATTACGCGCCGACGTATCCACATACTTCAAGCGTAAGCGTGCCGAAAAGAGCAAAAAAGGCGCTTTTTAGGCTTATTGCGGTTCAACTCTTGTCAGGCTACCGTTAAAAAAGAGCGAGTGAAACCCTCGCCCTTTTTCGACTCCAATTTACTTTCTCAACCCAAGCGCTTCGATGATAGCTCTGTATCTGTTGATATCTTTTTCTTTCAGATAGTCGAGCAAGCCACGGCGTTTACCAACCATTTTCAAAAGTCCGCGACGGGAGTGGTTGTCTTGCTTGTGTTGTTTCAAATGCTCGTTGAGGTGGTTAATTCTCGCCGTCAACAAAGCGATTTGAACTTCGGGCGAACCGGTGTCGCCTTCGTGGGTAGCGTGTTGCTTAATGATTTCATTCTTTTCCATTTCTTTTTATCCTCCTATGGAACGTATCTCGTTTCGCCAAGAATGACGTGGAGAATCGACAATCCTCGCGAACGTTATTACTATTTTACCATAAACTTTTGATAAAGTAAATTAAAAACGAGCGGTTTTTCCTCTTTTTTTGCCTTTCTTTGAAAATAATTCCTCTTTTTTCTTTGCGTAACCGCTTTTGCGCCCGTTTTGAGCGCCTACTTTTTTCTTCGCTAACGCGATTTCTGCGGTAACCCGCGACGCTCCGTCTTACAAGAAAAAGCCGCGTTTCTTTTCCAAAAGCTCGTCGATTTTTTGAATATACGTAGGCAAATCCTTTTGCGAGGCAAGGCGGGTGATAAGTCCACTTTCGTTATCCACGCGTTTGGAAATGGCGTTGCCGCCAACGGCGAGGTTATCCGCCGTTTCTTCCATAACGTCGATATTATACACGCAAGCTTTTCCGCTCTTCGTCCAACCGACGTTTTCGTTGTTGCCCGCTTGGTATTTTTGGCGGTACATATAATAAGGAAGATACCCGTTTTGACTTAAAATCTCCCGCGATACCCCTACCATAGTCGAGATGAAACCGTTTTCAATATACGAAACCTCCTCTTTGAGCTTCGCGCCCGCTTTGAGCGAAAGACAATGCACCGTGATATTGTCCGCGCCCGTTTTTACCGCGCTCTCCACCCCGTTTATGAACGTTTCTACCGTCTCCGCTTCCAAGCCTGCTATGAGGTCGATATTCACGGAAAAACCGTACTTTTCCGACATTTCGTACGCCTTATAAAAGTCCGCTACGGTATGTTTTCTGCCTATTCTTTTGAGCGTTTCATCCGAAAACGTCTGCGGATTGATACAAATACGCGTTACGCCGTATTCTTTGAGCAGAGCAAGCTTTTCCTCGCTGAATACGTCAGGCCTGCCCGCCTCCACCGTATATTCCACGCCCGAAAACCGCCGCAATAAGGGGGCTACCCCGTCCAAAACCCGCCGAAGCGACGGCGTATCGAGCGCAAACGGCGTTCCGCCGCCGATATACGCGCTACGCAGATTTTTGATAAACTCCCCCGCCTGCGAAAGCTCTTTATCCAAGCAATCCAAATACGCGGGCAAGTACCCCCTCGTCTTGTCTATCGGCGCGGTAATAAACGAACAGTACGCGCATTTCGTCGGACAAAACGGTAGGGAAACGAACAGGTCGGTGTTCCCGTTTTTCTTCTCGTATATCCCCTTTTGCGTGTCGAGGATTTGTTCCACAAGGCGAATATTTTCCTCGCTTACGTGCATTTTTTCAAAGATGGCGCGCACGCTCTCCCCCGCTTCGAGCGCGGAATACGCAAGTTTGGTCGGCCGTATCCCCGTCAATGCCCCCCACGGCATTTTCTCGCCGTATTTTTTGCTTAAAATCTCGTATAACCGCAATTTCGCAAAACGCCGTTCTAACCGCTTAAACTCCAATTCGTCCTTGGGCGTGGCTTTATCCGCAAAAGCGTAACGCTCGCCGTCTACTGTAAAGGCGTTATAAAACACGCCCTCCGTAAAGTGAAAGGCGTGCGTAATCTCGCTCGGACGGGTCTTAAATAACCGCGCCGCGTCGAGTAGCTCGTTTTCTAAAAACTTACAATCGGTTGTGAGCATTTCTTTCTCCGTAGCCGTTTTGAAATGGTTATCGTAATACGCTCGCCGTCAATATTATCGCCGCAATATTATCGCCGCCATATTGAAGCAAGTAACTTACGCGGTACACAGCGAACGTCAATCCGTCATAAACGGGTTGTGTTTGCGTTCCTCGTCCAAAGTCGTTGGCTCTAAGTGCCCCGCGTAGACAGGCATATCCCCGTCGAGGTCTTTTAAGCGGCGCAAACTTTGACGAAGCTGTCCTATATCCCCCGTCGGAACGTCCGTTCTACCTATCGTGCCTTGGAAGAGGGTATCCCCCGTGG
>JAZRBK010000013.1:0-14215 GCA_045635025.1 Candidatus Scatosoma sp. | reverse complement strand
CGGTTAGCGCAAAACGATACCCTCACGTTTGCACAGCTCATTGACGTTAGCGCGTTGACCGGAGCGGAAACTCTGTTTGAAACGTTTATCACGCCGAATATGCGCGGCGCATACGATTTTAACCAATTATATATTACGCTTACGGATGCGGAGGACAGTTCGATATACCTCACGTTTCGTTTGAGCCGTTATATCCGCGACGACCGCGGCGTTAATATGTCGTACGTAGCGGTGTGCGGTAACGGACAAGTGCCCATCGGATATGAAAGCGGCGCGAATGCGGCGTACCATATTGACGATAAGTTGGGAACTCCGCTTTCGATGTCGTTCTCGGCGATAATGCACCAAAACAACGCTTGGTCGGGACCCGTCGTAGATACCGCGCCCGACGCGGGGAAATGCACGCTTGCCTACAATCCGTTTACGATGGAAGCAAAAGCAAGCAATAAACACGTAGCGCATCTTAATAATTTGAATATCTACGAACAAGCTTGGTCCTCGTGGCCGAGCGGAAAGGCAAGATTGACGATTACGGCAAAAGAATTGAAGTCGGAAACGGCTAATTTCTGCATAACGGAGATTTTTGGCTTAGACCTTCAAGCAACGACGTTCGAGGAAAAAGAAGAACCTATCATTAACGTTTCTATGGAACAAAAAGACGCCCCCAAAGGTGAAATCGGGCGTGCGTATACAATTCCTTCGGCAACGGCGTTTGATTACTATTCGGGTGCATGCGAAGTCAAAACAAGCGTATATAGAGATTACGTAACCGGCGATGATAACAGCAGAGCAATCAGCGTTAGCGTCATAGACGGGAAGTTCTATCCCACCGTTTCGGGGTGGCATACGATTGTCTACACGGCGACGGACGCGTTTGGAAATACGAGCGAAAAATTGCTCAGCGCGTATATTGCGGATACTCTTGGGGATATCACCCTTGAAATCCCAAGCGACGTGGAAAAGGAAGTATTGCTTGGCTCTTGGGTAAGCGTACCTGCGGTTACCTATACGGGTGATTGCGGAAAGGCTTCCGTTGAAGTTTCCGTTACGTATGACGGCAAAACGGTTGCCATTCAAGACGGGTTCTTGCCCGAAGTGGCAGGGGAATATACCGTAACGTATACCGTTACCGATTATATCGGTAGAGTAGGTACGGATAGTTATACGATTACGGCAATCGGCGGCGAGGAATACGTGGTTTTGGATAAACTCGTATTGCCACAGATATTTGTTTCCGATTGTGAGTACGTATTACCTGAGATTTATGCGATTGACTATTCCAGCGGAAAAGTGGAAAAACATCTTTGCAGCGTAGTCGTAACCGATAAAAACGAAAATACGTATACCGCAGGGGATTCGTTTACCCCTTCCGTTGCAAACCATGGCGATAAAGTAAAGATTTCTTATCAGTATGATGGAACAGAATTGATTGTAGAGGAAGTGCCCGCCGTTTTGGTAAAAGGTACGAAGAACGTTGACGTTAAAAATTATTTATACGGCAAGGGCTTTACTACGTCGTTCAACGAAGAGAACGGCGAATGGCTTGACAAAGGTATCATTGTGCTTGCAGAGGGAGAATCCGACAGTTGCGGTTGGACCTTCGCTACACCGCAGATTGCCGACGGATTTTTGATGGAGTTCCAAGGCATTGTCAGCCGAGCGAAGAAGTTCGACGCACTTAGAGTTACGTTTACCGATTCGCAGAACAAAGACGAACAAATCGCAATAGAAGCGACGGTGGAAACGGGCGGAACAACTATCACGGTAGGGGAAAAAGTAGTTTCCATTGCTACTTCGACGTTGGTTACCGATAAGAAATACAGCGTATCGTACAGTGAAGGTAAAATCAAATGGGACGATACGGGATTCCTCGTTGAAAAAACGGTAAACGGCGAAGCCTTTAACGGCTTTACGTCTGGTCTTGTATACGTGCGCGTGGAAATGTTAAACGCTCGCGAGGGGGCAGGCTATAAACTCTTAAATGTATGCGGGTCTTGGATTACGAGATACAAAAGAGACTCGTATGCGCCTAGCTTCAAGCTTTTGGGTGAGTTTAACAAGGAAGTATCCATTAATACCGTATATGAATTGTATCCTGCAATAGCGAACGATGCGTTTGCTCCGAATACGCAGTTGACGATGACGGTTACGGCGCCTGACGGCAGTATCGTCGTGGATAAAGACGGGGTGGCATTGAACAACGTTCAGCCCAATAAATCTTACTTTATTTACTTGTCGCAATACGGACAGTATAAGGCGACGTATCGGGCGGTAGAAAAGGATTGGATAAAGGAAAATCCTTTGGAATTAGTACAATCCATTTTCGTTCTCGACGAGATTGCACCCGATATCATGTTTACCAATGCAACGCAGACGACGGCGAAAGTTGGGGACGTTTTGGTTCTTCCCGATTTTGTCGTGAATGACAATCTCACTTCTTCCGAAAACTTGCGGGTAGAGCGCGGCGTATTTACACCCGTTGGGAAATATATTCGTTTCAAGGACGATGAAAACGCGATTCGCTGTGCGTATGAAGGCGAATACGTATTTATTGTAATGGCGTTTGACGAACAAAACAATCTCACGACGATTAAACACGTCATTACGGTTACGAAGAAGTAAGGAGGAAAAATATGAAAATTAAAAAATTGGTAATTTCCTTATTATTAGTTGCCTCCACGTTGCTTTGTTCGTGCGGGAAAATCGATGATGAAGGGATTCTTGGTCCTAAGGCGAACGGGGTTGTTGACGAATCCGCAGAATTGACGCATTATATTGAAGGAACGTTACATAACGTTCACGTAGATTTTGACGAGTCCGTATCGGATTTTGTTGTGAATGGTACGACGGATTATAAGATTGTCAACGGTATTACGGCGGGGAATAAGAGCCCTAACTTGGCGGCGGCGTTTCTTGTTGAACACGTCTTTAAGGCGACGGGCGCAAGTATGAATATTATAGAAACGGCGGCGTTGAACGTCAACGCTATCAATCCCAATACGAAATACATTTTTGTCGGTTGTGAAGATAGATATCAGGAAATCGTAGAGGAGGAAATGCCCTCGTACGACGTGCTTGGCGTTTCAGGATATCAAATTAAAACGTACGGCAAAAACGTATTCATTAACGGTTATCATCAAAAGGGATATCAAATGGGTGCGATTGCCTTTTTGAGAGAAGTACTCGGCTACGATATGTTTGCGGAGGACTGCGTGATATACGAAAAGGACGGAAAGCGAATGCCTTCTATGGATATCGTAGAACGCCCCGATATAGATTACCGTCATACGAATTCGGCGCTTACGCCTATTGAATTGATGGGTATGGGGTTTGAAACGAATACGCCCATTATCGAGCCGAATAATTCGTTTTGTCATAACTGGCATGAATTTGTAACGAATGCAGATAGGATAGAACACCCCGAGTGGCGTTCTCCCGACGAATCGGGTTGGCAACCCTGTTGGACGACTCGTGGTAATCAAGAAGCGTATACGCAACTTGTCAATCATCTGTTTGAGAAAATCAAAGGCTTTATGAAGGTTCAGCCCAACCGCGACGCCATTATTATCGGACAAAACGACATCGGGCCTGGTACACCGCAAATTGATAGATGTACTTGCCCGTCGTGTCGTGCGAGTTATGAATACTACGGTACGATGGCAGGCGCTTGGCTTTCCCTTTGTAACCGCGTTTCCTTAAAAGTGGACGAGTGGTTAAAGACGAAAGAGGCGATTGACATCTTTGGTGAAAACAAAAAATGTTACATCTTGGCGCTTATCTATCACGCTTCTTTGAATCCTCCCGTAGAGAAAAAAGACGGGGCATACGTTCTCGAAAACGGAGCGCCGCTCCCCAAAAAGGAAGTATGGTTTAACAGCGACGGTTCTATGGAGGATTGGAATACCGCTTGGACCGATGCGGAAACGGGGAACTCCAAAGAAGAAAAATTGCTTGCCGATTGGTCGGCTTTACACGAACGTATCAATTCTGCTCCGAGCGTAAACTTTATGTTCGCGGGTTCGCAGGCGTACTATACGCATTCGTTCTATGAAGAAGAGAACGCTACGTTTACAAAGATGATAGAAGGCTGGAAGGCTTTGGACGGCGAATTCTATTTCTGGTTCTATACGCTCAGTTCGGTAAGTCTTTTATATCCTTACAATTCTTGGGATACGCTCTTTGAAACGACGCGGTTCGCAAAGGAAATAGGCGCAAAATACGTATATTGGCAAGGGCAGTATAATAACAAGAACAATCCCAGCTTTGACGGGCTTCGTTACTATTTGACATCCAAGGTGGAATTTGACGTTAATTCCGATTATAAATACTACTTGAATAAGTATTTCAAGTACTATTTTGGAGTGGCGAGCGATACTATGTACGCTTATTTCCAAGAATTGACAGCTCAATGCCGTTATATTGAAGAGGTAAACGGCGTTACGCCTACGCACGGGAACAGTAGATTGATGAATCCCAATAATTGGCCGAAACAAATGTTGCAACGCTGGATGACGATGATTGCCGAGGCGTATGAACTTGTCGAGCAAGAATATAAAGTGTCGGCACCTGAAAAATACGAAATGTATACAAATCACATTATAATAGAGGAATTATTCCCGTTATACGTGCTTTGTAAGGATTATGCGGATTCGTTTGCATCGAGTACGCTCAAAGCAATGCGCGTGAAGTTTGTCAATAACTTCTATGCATTTGGAAATACGGCACATAAGGAAAGTAGCTTGGGCGGCGACGGGATGATGACGTTTGTAACCGATACGTGGGACTTGGATTAACGGTGGGAGGCAAATCTTATGAAAAAAACGAAGAAAATATTTTTAGCGTTTGCCGCTTGTCTTACGCTTGCTCTTGCAGGTGCAGGAGTAGCTTGCCAAAATGAGGAGCAAAGTAGCACTCCTTCGCCTAATCCTATGGAAGAATCCTTAATAAGCGTACATTTTTCCGTGTCGCAGGTAGAGGTTGCGCAATATGAAAGCGTAAACTTAAACTATAAGGTAAAAGGTACGACGTCGGCGGTGGAGTTTTCCTCTTCCGACGAGACGATTGCAACCGTAGACGAAAACGGCCGCGTAACGGCGAAAGGATTGCTTGGAAACGTTATTATTACCGCAAAGGTGGACGGCGTTAGCGCAATGTGTAACGTCATCGTGAAAAGAACGACAATCTCCCCCGTGCTCGTGTTAGGCGCTACCGCTTACAATTTGGAAATGGGCGAGAGCGTTCGGTTCAGCGTGGACACGGAATGGAATAAAGAAATCCTCAACGAAGATTTCGTTTGCGAAGCGGTAGTGGAAGACAAGCAAGACGTCGCGTCCACCATATCCGTAAACGGGAAAGTGATTACGTTAACCGCTGGGAATAAAGCCGAGGAGTTTAGCGTAATTATTTCCGCAACGGTGCGCGGAGAATATACCAGCGAACGTATTAGTGTGCGCGTGGAAGAGAGCAAATTAAAAATCCGTGCGTTAAATACGGCGTTTGTTCCTGCGAAGGGCGGTTATGCGGCACAGATATCCACGACGGATAAAGTGGGGGATATGGCGAACAGGATTCCTCTTGATTTTGCCGTTGGAAAAGGAACGAAGATTTTTGAAGATGTAGACGTTTCTTGGACGTTGGAAGGGGATTCCGTTACGTTGATGGGAGCGGAAATCGTTGGAGAAAGGACGGGTACGGCAGTTCTTCACGGTACGGCGACGGTCAACGGCGAAACGGCAAACGTGCAAGTTGTTTGTGAGGTTGTCGCACCTGAGGTGCATTTAGAGGATACGGGCGTTTTGGAAGTGGAAAATCTTCAAACGCTTACGCTGGATACTAAGTTGATTGGGGAGTTCGTCAACGCGGAATTGCACGGCAAAGAAGTAAGTACCTTGAAGGTCGGGCAAAAGATTAGTTTCCGTGGGAATAAAGAGAACTTTCCTAAGGAAGCAAGATTGCTTGGCGAGCAAACGCTTGTGTTAAATACGGATAAAGTCCGTTACACGATGGACGTAACGATTTACACGATGATTATTAACAATGCAGACGAGCTCGATAGAATGGCGACGCTTGCCAATACGGGAGCGACGGAAATTTGCCAAGCAAAAAACTCTTCTATGTACGGAAAAGAAGTTAACTCGCAATATTTCGACGGTTATTTCGTGTTGGGGAACGATATTGATTACAATCGTGAATTTCTTTCTATGACGAATACGCTTGCCGTATGGTACGTTACGGGTACAGAACTCGACTATACCAGAGGATTTAAGGGTATCTTTGACGGAATGGGTTATAACATTGATGGTATGACGGTCGGTAAGCACGCCTTAAAAGATGAAAATGCCGCGGGCGGTATGTTCGGATTCTTGCCCAAGGAAGGGGTTGTCAGAAACGTATCGTTTACCAATGCAACCGTGTTGGCAAACAGCGGATTTATCTGTTCGCTGGGCGACGGAACGGTAGAAAACGTTAGTATTCAATACAAAAAAATCGGCGGCAATAAATCCTCTTCGAGCGGAGCGTATGGGTATCGTGCGATGGGTTCGTTCTTTACCTATAAATGCGGGCCGAACGCAACGGTAAAAAATTGTTTAATTGATGCTTATGCGGCGGAGATTACTTATGAACGGGATACGGCAAAAGACGGTACGTTCGTGTACGACGTGTGTCTTGCAGGTATGGCGCCGCATTCCTCGAACGTCGTTGTGGTAACTTCTAACGATGAGTTGTTAGGGTATTCGGGCGGCGATATTCAAAGAAACAGTTATGTGCAAATGCGGGAAGAGAGCGAGGATTTATTCTCGAAATTTGACAAGACGATTTGGACGGTAAAACAAGGCTTGCCGATGTTCGTCAATCAAGCGAAGACAATAGACGTCGACAAGAAAATACAATTCCGCGCTAGCGTAGACAGTGTTTTGGTCGTAGGATTTGATATGCCGATTACGGTGGATTGTCCCTATGCACAGATAACGATTAACGAGGTTGAAGGCGTAACCTTGAAAAAGAACGTGCTCTCTGCGACCGAGGCGGCGTATGGTAAGACGGTAACGATTACGGCGACGTCCTTGCTCAACCCTGAGATAAAGACGACGCATACGGTATACATAGACAGCTTTGGAACAAAAACGGAAAGTCCTATATCTGCTTCTACGGTATACGATAACAATCCCTTGCTTGTATTAGGGGATAACAGTTGGCTTTGGAGTAAAAATTATCTGTACTACGGCAAGGAAGTCGTAGGGGAAGGTGATGCACAAACTGGCGGTATCGTTATTGATTTCGAAAAATTCGGCTATGGCACGAAAACCGTAACGGTAGTACGTGATAACGGCGTTAAGAGAGAATATTTTACGGCGGATATTACGATGTGGTACGAGTCGGCGGATATTCGTGATAGTGAGTTGGTAGGCGATGCGTTCAATACGATTCGTGAAACGACGGTATGTAAGTTCACGGACGGCGACGTCGACTCCGATATGAAAAAGCCAAGCTACTTTGAAAAGATTGCTTGTTTGGAAAGCGTCGATAATTGGAGTAGCGCAATGTCGCTGGGATTTTTCAGTGTAGAACCGCTTGCAGAATATTCTGATATTTGGGTTTCGTTAAAAGTAGAAAACGCGTACTTTATTTTCCAAGACGTAACGTTGCGTACGGACGAGTGGGTGAATTTCCATTTTACGCAGACGAGCGACGGGATTTGGGCTACGGAAGTAACGGTTAACGGCGAGGTGTATAAAGTAGTGTTTGATTATGACGCTACGGGTTCGGCCGCAAATCAGTTGGCAAAGTTACTCTATCGTAGCGGGATAGCAGACGGGTTCTTAATTTACAATAAGGACGCAGAAGTTAGCCAAAATGCTCCTACGAGAGTTTATGCCACAGAAATCCGAGGCGTTAAGAAATCGAATTGAGATAGGCATATTGAAATGCAACGGCGGCAGGGCAAAAAAGACTGTCGCCGCTATGCGTAGAAAAAATAAGGAAATAATTTTAGTGAATGGTAGAGGAAAAATATGAAGAAAATAAAAAAAGTATTATTGGTATTGCTGTTTTTGCTCATGTCCGCTACGGCGTTGGTAGCCTGCGAAGAAAACGGCAACGGCGAAGAGATAAGTGGACCGAGCAGTTCTAATCAATTACCTAATCCCGACAGTTCGAGTAATAACGAACTTGCGCCTATTACGTATTCGTTTGTTAAGGTTATCAGCTCCACGGATAGCAAGGGGAGTAAGATTACGGCATCATTGGAAGAAGGTGCTATGCTTGACCTTACGGCTCCCGCGGCGGCGGAAGGTAAAGAGTTTAAGGGCTGGTTCTATGAAGACGGCTCGCCCGTGGCGCCAGATACGAAAATGGGCAGGGAAGATATCGTTATCTATGCGGAATGGAAGATTCATACCTACACGGTAACCGTTAAGCAAGACAAGCAAGAAGACGTAGTGTATACGTTCGGAGTAGAGGCTTGCCCCGCTACGGAGACAACGGCTAAGGTTTATGATATTAAAACGCTTAGCTCTGTTATCAAAAAGGATTACGCTAACACTGAAAAGGTAGAATATACCATTAGCGGTATGCCCAAAACGTGGGAATTGAAAGATTATGAATTGACGGTAACAAAAACCGACTATCATATCGTAACCGTCGACGGAAAAGCAAACCGCCTTCAAGACGGTGCGACGTTTACGCTTGAAACACTTGAAAAAGAGGGTTACCAATTCCTCGGTTGGAAAGACGCGGACGGGAATGACGTGGAAGAAGGTTCGATTGCGGTAACGGAGGATTTGACTTTCCTTTCCGCTTGGAAAAAACTTCCTATTGAAGTGGTGTTAGGCGAAAACGCGATTGATATCAGCGAAACCTGTAATAAAGAAGGCGCTTTTGAAGTTGTACAGTTCAGCGGGAAAGCGGGTGCGTATGAGATAACTGCGACGAATATTAGGGTATTCAAACTCGAAAGCGGTGAGATGAGTAATCAAGCGATTACGCGGCTCGTTTTGACGAAAGACGAGACGGCATCTTTTGCGGTTACGTACGGCGAAGATTTAGAAACGGTGGGTACGATTACCGTTGGACGTCTTTACGACCCGCAGATAAAAAAAGAAGCGGTAAAGGTTGCCGACTCTGCGCTTGGTAGTACGCACTCTACGAACCCTTTGACGAAGTATCAAGGGACGGACGATACGACGGTTGCTCCTTTTGGCTTTAACGGTATTACCCGTTTTGACACGGCTACGAATAAGGCGATGTGGGTGGCAGGTTATAATACCAAAGACCTTTCTGCGTATGAAGAAGTTTGGTTTGCAATCAAAATTGTGAATGGTACATTGGAAACGAAAGCAGGAGCGAAAACGACAAACTCTTGGATTTATTTCCACTTGACGCAGACGGCGGATTCCGTATGGACGATTGAAATGACAATCGACGGGGAAGTATACGAAACGCAAACGAAGCAAAGCGGTACGGAATACCACAATACGTCCGTACAAAAAGCCAATTCGCTTGCGACGATTTTGTATGGTAATAGTTATCAAAGCGCAGACGGCGCATACGTATTATTAAACAACAATAGCGGCGCAACGATGACGCTTTACGCAACCGAAATTATGGGTTACGAAATCCCTTGGGCGCCTGAAATTAGTAAATATGCAGAGAAGACTTTGGAGTCGGCACTTGGCAGTACGCATTCTACCAATCCTTTGACGAAGTATGAGGGAACGGACGATACGACGGCGGCTCCCGCAGGATTTAACGCTATTACCCGTTTCGAGACGACAAAGAATGGCGTAATGTGGATGGCAGGTTATAATACCCAAGACCTTTCTGCGTACGAACAAGTTTGGTTTGCCGTAAAGGTTGTCAACGGTACGTTGAAAACTAACCGTGGGGAAAAAGCGACAAACTCTTGGATTTATTTCCACTTAACGCAAACGGCGGATTCGGTATGGACGATTGAAATGACAATCGACGGAAAGGTATACGAAACGCAGACCAATCAGAGCGGTACGGAATACCAAAACACGTCCGTGCAAAAAGCCAATTCGCTTGCGACGATTTTGTACGGTAACGGTTATAGTAGCGCGGACGGGGCGTACGTATTCTTGAATAACAACAGCGGCGCAACGATGACTTTGTATTCCACGGAAGTTGTTGCGGAACTTAGCGTTGCAGGTGTGCCTGCGGAAAATGCACAAACGGTTACCGATGAAAACGGCGCTACGGTTTGGATGTTGCGCGACGGAGCTTCCGATGACCACACGCACGAATATAAAGGCGAAGATTCGACGGCTGCGCCTAGGGGCTTTACGCAAGTAAAACGTTTTGATTCGAATACGGAAACGGGTGCGGACGGCGCGGCTTGGACGACTGGCAGAGCTTGGGATACGGGTTATGATGATACCGTCCTTTCCGCATATAGCGAAGTGTGGTTTGCAGTGAAAGTTTCCAGCGGATATTTGAACGATAGAACGAACACGTTGGCGGCTTCTGGGAATTGGGCGTATTTCCACTTGACGCAGACGGCGGATTCCATTTGGACGGTAGAGGTTATCGTCAACGGCGAAGTAAAAGCAACGTATACGGGGCATAACGGAAACTCGACGTCAACCACGCAACCTAAAAACTCTATCGCAAAAATCGTATATAATACGGGCGGAGCAGAGCAAGGCGTTTACTTATGGGTGCAAAATGGGGCGTGTAACATTTATACGACCGAAGTCGTCGGTGTATTAAAAGCTACGCCTTCGGATACCCAAGCATAAAAAGATAGGTTTTTGCATCGCAAGGTGCAAAAGGAAAAGTACTATAATTTAATGATGCGTTCCGCCGCAAGAACAGTTGCGTTTACGCGGCGGAATAAGCATAGTGATGAAAGAAAGAAGGAAAAGTATGCAGATAGTTTTTGGCAGTCTAACGTTCGTTGTAGAGGGCGAAAAAATCGTTTTAAGACAATTTGGAAACGTACATAACGACGGAGACAACGGTTTTGTAGAAGTACAGGTTTGCGGGGAAAATAAAGATACGCATTTAGGTGCAAAGATGGCGCATTCGTCCGAGGGAAGACGGTTGCGCTACGTTTCTCATTCGCTAACGGGGAATCGCCTTGAAATAGTACAGTGTTCTGCCTTGGTGGAAGTGAAAACAGTATTTACCGCTTATGACGATACAAATGCGTTTTCTGTGCGTACCGAGGTGAAGAATATTGCCGAAACAGAAATTGTTTTAGAAGAGGTCTCTTCGCTTGTTCTGACGGGATTTGGCGAGCACGGGATAGACAGTGCAAAGGATTTATGGTTTACCCGTTTTACGCAAAGCCATCACGCCGAGTGTCAGCCTAGAAAAATGTCCTTTGAAGAATTAGGCTTGTTTCGTGGGAATACGGAAAGTCAAAAACGTATTGCAGGGGTAAATATCGGCAGCTGGTCTACGAAGGAAGAATTACCGCAAGGCATTATTGAAGATAGGGTAAGCGGGCATTTGACTATGTTCCAAATAGAGAGTAATGCTTCTTGGTATTACGAGATTGCGGACGTGGAGGAACGTTATTATCTTTATCTTGGCGGTGCAAACTTGCCGTTTGGCGATTGGAGTAAAGCGTTACAGCCCCAGGAAATATATAGCACGATAAACGTAGCCGTGGCTTTTGGAGATTCTTTGGATAAGGTTGTTGGAGAGATGACGAAATACCGTCGTCATATTGCTGGACAAAATGTGGCTGATGCGCACTTGCCTGCAATTTTTAACGAATATATGCACTTGTCTTGGGATAGCCCCACGGAGGAAAATACAAGAAAAATCGCACCCATTATTGCCGAAACAGGGGTGAAATATTACGTCATTGATTGTGGTTGGCATAATGAAGAGGACGGGGATAAGGTGTATCCTTACGTGGGGCAATGGAAGGAAAGTAAAAAGAGATTTCCCCACGGTCTAAAAGCAACGACGGATTTTATACGTTCTCTTGGAATGAAAGCAGGACTTTGGATTGAACCGGAAATTATCGGTATGTATTGTCAAGAAATGTTGGAGTATTACGACGAAGACTGTTTCTTGCAAAGAAGAGGAAAACGGCTTACGGTAAGAGGACGGCACTTTTTAGATTTTCGTTCTAAAAAGGTGGTTTCGTATATGACGGAGACAATCCGCCGTATGGTCGAGGATTACGGTGCGGATTATATTAAATTCGATTATAACCAAGACTGCGGGGTAGGAACCGATTATCTTGCCTTTTGTCTGGGAGAAGGCTTGGAACAATGCGCTATGGCGTACTTGCAATGGGTAAATGAAATTCGCGAACGCTTTCCAAATCTTCTATTGGAAACCTGTTCGTCGGGCGGAATGAGAATGGATTATAAAACGTTGTCTCATTTCTCGATTGTATCCACTTCTGACCAAACGGATTATTTGAAATACCCCTATATAGTAGGGAATATGTTGGCGGGGGTATTGCCCGAACAAGCCGCGGTTTGGAGTTATCCAATAGCCGACGGGGAAATCGGACAACCTTTTTCCCACGATGCTAAATGGGTAGAAGAAGAAATAGCCGAAGAACGCGTTGAAATGAATATGATAAACTCCCTTTTGGGACGTATGCATCTTGCCAGTCATTTGGAATTATTAACAAAACGGCAATTTGCGCTTGTGAAAGAAGGCGTTGCTTATTATAATTCGATTTCCAAAGTAAAAAGAGACGCATTGCCGTATTTCCCGAATGGCTTTACGAAATTTGGAGCGCCTACCGTCGTGGCAGGTTTTCAAACGAAAGACAAGATATATCTTGCCGTTTATGCGTTAACGCAAAAGAAAGTAATGGCAAACATAAACACTACGATGGAGAAAGTGCACGTGGCATATCCAATAGGGAAGAAAGTGAAAATGGCGTGCAATGAGAAAGGTTTGGAGTTAGAGTTCGACAATATTAGAGAAGCAGTCTTTTTGGAAATTGAGAGGTAAAAGATGAGAAAAATCTGGTTGACCATCATAACGGTTTTATTGGCTTTTGCTTTTGTGGCGTGCACGAACGACGATTCTTCGCAACCGAGCGATGATTTGCCTCAAAGTTCTTCTGTGCCCGAAAGCTCCTCTCTGCCCGAGAACCCTCTTCCTCCAAACAATGAAAATAGCGAATGGGAGGATATTGAGTTTCCTCGTCCGTAAGGTGCGTGAAAAAATACGCCGCTAATCCAAAATGAAATACGGTGATAGCCGCTTTATGCGGAAATAAAAAATGGAAAGACACGGGTATGAGCCCGTGTCTTTCCACTATGCGGGCAAACAGTTAGAAAGAAAGGGGGTTGTTCTTATATATCCTTATAATAACATACATAGCCAATATAAGAACATTATGTATCGGTAAGTGTTCGGGGGACTATCCTTGTATGGTACAGGTAATCCCTACGCATTTCGTTGCTTGTCATCTTTGCGAGCAGAACTGCCATCAGGAGTAAGAATGAGCAAAAAACAAAACAAGCCGAAAAAGGAAAAAATAATTTATTACGACGACAACTCCACCATAGCGGATATGTCGAAAGTAACGAAAGGGCGCAAAAAACCCAATCCCGCCCCCCAAAAATCTGACCCGTACACCTATTCGAGAACAACGTCGAAATGGAGAACCTATTGGAACGCTGTAAAGATGATGTTTATTCCTATGAGTGTAGTGTTGTTGGTTTTGTGTATTCTCTTTTTCCTCTTAATGCTGATAGGCGGCAATTTTTAATTTGACGGTTATTAGCTTGGCAATATCAAATGGTTATTTGTGATAAAAACGTAAGCCCGCCGATTGTTTTCGGCGGGCTTTGTCTATCTGAATTGCGTACCTTTTTTGATGAGGTATGTTATATTATAAGCGATAAGGGGGCACATAAACGGCAAGGAGTAGAAATCTAAATCGCGGCGACTTAAAAAGGAGAAATATATGCAGTTTACGACGGAAGAGTTTGTTTTTAACGGACACACGGCTACGGTGATTATTCCCGAAAATCCCAACGGAAAATAGATTTGGAAAACGGAGCTTTTATATGCGTTCGACACGCCGGCGGTCGCTTTGTGCGAGCTGGGATATACGCGCGTATATTATAAGGTTAGCGACAAATACGGTAGTGATAACGCTGTACGGCGTATGCACGCGTTTTAGCTATTCGTAACCGAGCAATACGATTTAGAGAAAAAAGCGAACCTATTCGGATTCTCTCGCGTGTTTATATGCGTTTAATTACGC
>JAZRBK010000012.1:0-2746 GCA_045635025.1 Candidatus Scatosoma sp. | reverse complement strand
CCCGCAATCGACGTGGAAGTCTTTGCCGCCGATTTAGCAAACGAGCATAGCAGGTGCGCGATGAACGAGGCAATCGCCTTAAAAAATCTGCGGATAGATACGCTCGTCAATGCGGCGGGCGCAGACGTTCAGAAAGGGCTTGCCGAATACACGCAAGAAAAGATTGCTTTTCAATGCCGCGTGAACTTCGAAGCTGCCGTTTCCCTTTGCCGTTTCGCGATAGAACAAAAGGCGGAAACGTTAAAAATTATCAATATTTCGAGCGTTTCGGGGATATACCCAATGCCGTATTTCGCAATTTATAGCGCAACGAAAGGCGCGCTTACATCCTTTTCCGTATCGCTCCGTGAAGAAATGCGCGGCAAAGGCGTATCCGTAACCGCGGTTCTACCGGGCGCTATGCCCACGCGCGACGATATTAAAGAGCAAATCAAAGGACAAGGGCTTTGGGGTCGGCTCGCCGTAAAATCCCCCGAGTGGGTAGCGCAATACTCCTTAAAGGCTGTGAAGAAAAACAAGAGGAAAGCCATTCCCGGTTTTTGGAACAAGGTAATGCGCGTCGGTACTGCGCTCTTGCCTCTGTCTTGGAAGCTCCGTTTTATCGCAAGGCGTTGGAGCAAGATTTCCAAAGATGCTTTTTGATGTCTTCTCTCCTGCCGTACCGCCCTTAAAAATCTTTACGAATGAAAAAATTATCACAATACACACAAAGAAAATGAAAAACGCCGTTCAAATCCTTGACAAACGGGCGTTTTTTGTGTATAATCGTTTTAATTGATTAAAATATACCAAACAATCGAAAAAACAAATACGGAGAAAGTGTAGTATGATTGAATTAAATCCGTTTAGTAATTTATTAGAACAAGAGCAGTACAAGTATGAACTGCAAGACGTCTCGGAAGCGCAACTTTACCGAGATATTTACCCGTACGACGAAGTTCCTAAGACTCCGTTCAACCATCGCCGCGTGCCGATGAATATGCCTCGCGAGATTTGGATTACCGATACGACGTTCCGCGACGGACAACAATCGCGTGCGCCTTATACGGCGAAGCAAATCGTAGAACTTTATAAGCTCCTTGCGCGTCTTGGCGGGCCTAAGGGGATTATTCGGCAGAGCGAATTTTTCGTGTATACGAAAAAGGATAGGGAAGCTTTGGAACAGTGTATGGCGCTTGGGTATAAGTTCCCTGAGATTACGACTTGGATTCGCGCAAAGAAAGAGGACTTTGAAATGGTGCGCGATATCGGTATTAAGGAAACGGGTATTTTGGTAAGTTGTTCCGACTACCATATCTTCAAGAAGTTGAATATGACGAGAAAACAGGCGTTCGACCATTACCTTTCCGTTGTAAAACAGGCGTTCGATGCGGGGATTTCACCTCGCTGTCATTTGGAGGATTTGACCCGTGCGGACTTTTACGGCTTCGTAGTACCGTTTGTAAACGCGCTTATCGAGCTCTCGAAAGAAGCGAAAATCCCCGTGAAAATCCGTATGTGCGATACGATGGGTTACGGTGTTCCGTTTACAGGTGCTGCACCTCCGAGGAGCGTTCCCGGCGTCGTGTACGGTTTGCATCACTATTCCGACGTTACGTCCGAAATGCTCGAATGGCACGGACACAACGACTTCTATATGGGCGTTGCCAATGCGGTTAGCGCGTGGCTTTTCGGCGCGAGCGGCGTAAATTGTTCCTTGCTCGGGATTGGCGAGCGGACGGGGAACGTTCCTACCGAAGCAATGGTTATGCAATACGCTTCGCTTAGAGGTACGCTCGACGGTATGGATACGACGGCGATTACCGATATCGGGGAGTATTTCGAAAAAGAGCTCCATTACGATATTCCGCCAATGACGCCGTTTGTGGGGAGTGCGTTCAATCTTACGCGAGCGGGGGTTCACGCGGACGGTATGATGAAAGACGCGGAGATTTATAATATTTTCGATACGGAAAAGATTTTGAAACGTCCCGCCGAAGTGTCCGTTTCCAATACTTCCGGACTTGCGGGAATTGCGTATTGGATAAATAAGCATTATCGCCTGCCCGAAGATAAACAGGTAAGCAAACAAGATTGGATAGTGCAAGAAATGAAAACGCAAATCGACGCGTTGTACGCCGACGGCAGAACGACGGTTATGGGCGAGGAAGAGCTGGAAGCTTTGTTTGAAAAGTTTGCCGAAGTACCCGCCGCCCGTTGAAGTTGTCCGTTGAAAGAAGTTGCGGGGTAATGAAAGCCGTGGCTTTATAATGGCTTAACGCATTACGTAATATTAGTGCGTTGTATCATATCAAGGAAAGAAATTGCGAAAAAAGGAAGAGAAAGAAATGGGCTATACGATAGCGCAAAAAATCATTAAAAATCATCTTGTTTGCGGGGAGATGACCGTCGGCAAGGAAATCGGACTGAAAATCGACCAAACGTTGACGCAGGACGCTACGGGTACGATGGCGTATTTGCAATTCGAAGCAATGGGTATCGAGCGTGTAAAAACCGAGCTTTCCGTCGCGTACATAGACCATAATACCTTACAGGCGGGTTTTGAAAACGCAGACGACCACCGTTATATACAAACGGTTACGAAAAAGCACGGTATCCGTTTCTCCCGTCCGGGAAACGGGATTTGTCATCAGGTACATTTGGAGCGTATTTCAAAACCCGGGAAAACGCTTATCGGCTCGCATAGCCATACCCCTACGGCAGGGGGTATCGGTATGCTGGGTATGGGCGCGGGCGGAATGGACGT
>JAZRBK010000011.1:0-2715 GCA_045635025.1 Candidatus Scatosoma sp. | reverse complement strand
CCTGCCGTCGTTGCGACTGCGTCTGCCATCATTGCTTTGTTAAGGTTAGGGATTTCGCCCTTTTCGTCGAGGAGGTTACCGCTCTTGCAAGCGCCGTAAAGCGTACCGAGCGTATCGAACATATCTACAAGGCAGAACGCCAAAGCAGACGTAATCAAAATGAGAATAAATTGTCCAACGCCGTTATCTGCAATCCAAGGACCGAAGTTAAAGCCTTCCGTGAATATGTCCCCAAATACCACACCGAAATCCTTGAACGCGTCGAAGGGGTTAGCAAACGAAACCGATTGGAATACCGCAATCGAGGAAGCATCGCCAAACGCAGCGCCAAGCCCGAGCATAGCGTAGTAAAGCACAGCCGAACCGAGGATACCCCACAAAATCGCACCTTTTACGTTCTTTTTGGACATAGCCGCAATCGCGATAACGCCGAGTACAACTACGAACAAGGGAACAAGCGAAGACCAATCGTGTCCACCGAGCAAGTTCATCGAACCCATCGTAACGCCCGTCGAAGCGCTGGGGATAACCAATTTCGCATTTTGAAGACCAATGAACGCAATGAAGAGACCGATACCTGCGGGAATCGCTTTCTTGATATCTGCGGGAATCGCATCGAAAATCTTCCTACGAAGACCGGTAGCGGTAAGCGCGATGAATACGAGACCGTCAATCAAGACGAATACGAGCGTATTCGCATACGAGAAACCGAAGCCGAAGCACATCGTATATACGAAGAATGCGTTCAATCCCATACCAGGGGCTTGCGCCAAGGGCAAACCGGACAAAAGGCCGATAAGCACCGTACCGAGTATTGCCGACAGTGCAGTGATGATGTACATACCGCCATAGGTGGGGCCAAAGAAAGGTGCCCCTGTGCCGAGTTCGGAGAACATACCTGCATTGACCATCAGGATGTACACCATTGCCATGAACGTAGTAAGACCAGCCATAATTTCAGTCTTTACGTTCGTTCCTTTTTTCGTCAGAGAAAACTTTCTGTCGAGAAAAGCATTGAATTTGGACATAACAACTCTCCTTAAAAATATTATTTTTTGCCCGCGCTCGTTAGAAAAAGAAAGTTCCCCCTTTCCCAATTCACTTAGGCTTATCACCATATTATCACATTCGACAGGATTTGTCAAATTATTCACAAGGTTTTTTTGCTTTCCGGCAAATATTTTTGCGCTCGGCTCAACGTTTACGTTTTCGCGTTCTTTTCAAAGTGAAATATTCCCCATAAAACACGAAAAAAGTCCAAAAGAAAACTGCTTTCAAACGCTTGCATTTTTTAAGGAAAAGATATATAATAAAACTAATCCATTCTTTTAATTATTGAGGTGAAAGAAAATGAAAGTTATTATTACGGAAAACTATGAAGAAATGAGCCAAAAAGCCGCCGAAATTATCATCGGCGTCATAAAGAGCAATCCAAACGCCGTTTTAGGCTTGGCGACGGGTTCTTCCCCTATCGGAACGTATAACCTTATGGCGAAAGACTGCAAAGAAAACGGTACGTCGTACAAAAACGTCAAAACAGTCAATCTCGACGAATACGTCGGGCTCACCGCAGACCACGACCAAAGCTACGCATACTTTATGCGCACCAACCTCTTCGATAACATCGACATCGACCAAAAGAATACTCATCTCCCTTGCGGTAGCGCGAAAGACACCCAAAAAGAATGCGACCGCTATAACGCGCTCTTGGAAGAGTTAGTTCCCGACGTACAAGTGCTTGGGCTCGGTTCGAACGGTCATATCGGCTTTAACGAACCCAATACCCCGTTTGGCTCGGTTACCCATCTCGTAGACCTTACGGAAAATACGATTAAAGACAACTCCCGACTTTTCGCGTCTATCGACGAAGTTCCCCGTCAAGCGCTTTCGATGGGCATTAAAAACATTATGCAAGCAAAATCTATCGTAATGGTCGTTTCCGGTCAGAATAAGGCGGAAGCGGTAAAGGGTATGGTAAAGGGCGAGGTTACCCCCGCGCTTCCCGCGTCCGTTTTACAGCTCCACCCCAACGTAACCGTCGTTTGCGATAAGGCGGCGGCAAGCTTACTTTAAGCTTTCCCTTTTCGTAAACTTTTTATAATTTGCTTTTATAAAATTACCCCGTAGCGGATTTTTCTCCGTTGCGGGGTTTTCTTCTGTCTATTTCCTTGTCTGCTCATAGGTATAACGTTTAATATATCGCAAAACAACCTTACATCAAAAAAAGGCTTACACCACAAAACAAGCTTACATCAAAAAAAGCTTACGACGTAGCGCAAATCAAAGCACAAAAAAACGAGTTCAACTTTTGAAGTGAACCCGTTTTGATTGTATGAAATATTGGCAAAACCACGCGCATTACGCTTTGGTAACGCTCAATCCGTTTTCGTTTGCATCTACGACAATACTGTCGCCGTCGGAGAAACCGTCCGCAACGTTTTGCGCAAGCATTTTACCCAAATCGGGCTGCTCGGGTTGCGCGGGTTGAACGGGAGCGTTCGCATTTTCAGCTTTATTTTTTTCCGTCAAATATTTCACGGCGTTTTCCGTGAGCGTAACGTGCAATTTTTTGTTTCCCTCGTCGAGATTTTTGACAAGTCTTGCGCCTGTTTTCACACGGAGCAAAGTCTTACAAACGGGGCACATATATGCGCACCCGCCCTCTTTCATGGAAAGGGACGCACCGCATTTAGGGCAATTTACAATCCAAGTTTT
>JAZRBK010000010.1:0-2039 GCA_045635025.1 Candidatus Scatosoma sp. | reverse complement strand
GGGTAAGGGTAGAATCGAGGGTAATTTTGAGCTTACCGCCCTCTTCGTCGTACCAATTTTCTAATTCTACGCTATTTACGCCTTTTTCAAGACGGTAAAGATTTGCCGTTAAAAGCTCGCCTTTGATACGGTTTTCTTCCGCTTTTTCCGCTTCTTTGAGTCGCTCTAAAATCTCGGCAAGCCGTTTTCCTGCTTTCTTTTTACCCGTTTTTGCTGCGCTCTCTAAACGGCGTTTTTTATCCTCTAATCCCTTTTTCGTTTCCTTGTAGGTATAGTATTCGTCCTCCGCCTTGCAAAGAGAGGGGGTAGGAACGCCGCCCTCGATAGGGAACGCGAAAAAGTCCGCGGGCGCGCCCTCGCACAGTTTCAAACAGGGTACGCAAGGTTCGCTTTCGCAAAAACCGCCCACAAACGCCCAAAGGGGCATACGCACCCGTTTTGCACGTTTGACAATCTCCCGCGCGGTGGGCAAAGCGATACCGAAAACGTTCTCGAAAAGGTATTTTGCAAGCGTTTCGTCCTCCCAGCCCTCGGGGTGTATTTCCTCAAAGCTTTGCATAAGTGAACGCATACCTGCCCCGTCGAAAGGGGATATTTTCTCCTGTGGAGCAGGGTACTCGTAGCGAGCGCCCGCAAGCAATACGCGATGGCTCTCGTCGAGCAGGGAAGTGGTTTTCAGCGCACCCAAAACGACCCCCTTTTCCGTGAGCACGATATTCGAATATTTCCCCATAAGTTCGCAATGTAGCGTGCGCTCGCACTCAGAAAAGTCGCTCGTACAATGCAGGGTAATTTCGATAATGCGTTCGAAATCCTTTTGCCGCACGGACAAGATTTCTGCGTTTTGCAGATGTTTTCTAAGCAACATACAAAAATTAGGCGCAACGGGCGCGGGTTCTTTTTCCGTCAAAGAAAGGCAAACGCGCGCGTTCGACGCATTTGCGCTCAAAATGAGTTTAACCGTCGTCTTTCCCGTGTATATAATAAAGGTAAGCTCGTCCTTGTTCACCTGCGAAATGCGGTTGATTTTCCCACCGACGAGAAGAGAGTTAAGTTCCGCGCTCAGGCGGCGAATGTGGAATGCGTCTTGCGGCATACGTTTGCTCCTTGAAAGGCGAAAAGAGAGTGCTTTTCCGTTTTTCCGTTTTTCCGCTCGGAAGAGGGGCGTTATCGGGAAAAACCGCCAAAATAAAATAATCTTTTCTTAAATTATAGCGTAAAAATCTGAAATTGTAAATAAAAACGCTTTATTTTCTTTGATAAATGTGGTAAAATGTATGGAGCAAGCGTAAAAACCCTCTTTTAGAGGGACGCGCGCTTCGAAAATACACGAAAAATAAAAAATAAAAAGTAGGAATTATAGCAGGAGAAAAAAGTTATGAAACACACGACCAAAGCGGCAGAAAAAAGCACGGTAAAAATCACCCTCAAATTCGACGGTGAAGAATGGAAAGCGGCGCAAGACAAAGCGTACGTAAAGACGAAAGGACAATTTAACGTTCCCGGATTCCGTAAGGGCAAAGCTCCCAAGAGCAGAATCGAGATGATGTACGGCAAAGGCGTATTCTACGAAGATGCGCTCAACCTCCTTTTCTCGGAAAATTATGCTACGGTTTTGGAAAAGAACGAGAAGAAGTTCACGGTCGTAGGCGACCCCGACGTATCCGTGGAAGCGCTTTCCGACGAGGGTGTTACGCTCGTAGCAATCGTACCCGTAAAACCCGAAGTGAAAATCTCCGCGTATAAGGGTATGAAAATCAAAGAGTACGCGTATAATGTAGAAGATGCGGAGCTCGATGCGGAAATCAACCGTTTGCTTGACAGAAACGCACGCAAAGTTCCCGTAGAGGGCAGAGCGGCGCAAAACGGCGACGTTGCGAACATCGACTTCGTAGGAACGGTAGACGGCGTGAAGTTCGACGGCGGCGAAGCGGAGGGCTTCGACCTTACGCTCGGCAGCGGTCAATTTATCCCTGGATTTGAAGAACAATTAATCGGAATGAAAAAAGGTGAAGAAAAAGATATTAATGTTACTTTCC
>JAZRBK010000009.1:0-3916 GCA_045635025.1 Candidatus Scatosoma sp. | reverse complement strand
GTATACGTCCACCCCGCCGATTTTTTGTTTGAAACGCCGCAAATCGGCAATTTCCTTTTCTAAAAAGATTTTGAGCTCTTCCAAAGCTTCTATCGCTTCCGCCACAATCCGCTCGGTATTTTTCGAAACGAACGCCGCACTCTTATAAAAAGACGTGAGCTGACGGTAGAAGTATTCGGGCGATTTCGCGTTCTCGCTTTTGAGCGTTCCGCCGAAGAAGTCCTCGATATCCAAAATACAGTTCATTAGCGCGCGGAAAGGCTTCGTGTAATACAAACCACCCTCTTTCCGCTCCTTTATCTCGCCGAGCACGGCTCTGCGGACGCGCATAGAACAGTTTTTTATCCCCTCGTATGCAAGGAGTTGTTCTTTACATTCCCCTTTAATTCTATCAATAAAATCTTTGCACTCTTCGCCCGTGAAAAGCCCGTATAAATCGTCGTAGACTTTGCCAAGCCGTTTTTTCACGTCCGCAACGAATTGGGGAGAATAAACGTAGGCGAGATATTCGTCCGTTTCCTTTTGCGTAAGGTCGATTTTGTCCGCTATATCGATTTGCGCGTTTTTGAGTACCTGCAAAAAGTACTCGAACGCCGTCGTCGTTTTTACCCGTTCCAGTTCCAAAATATCGGCGAGCTCGTCGATAAACGCGTTAAAAGATTGACTGGGCGTAATTACGAGTACGTCGCGCGGCTTTATCTCTTCGTTATTATACATTAAATAACTAAGTCTATGGAGCATAACCATCGTTTTGCCGCTACCCGCACAGCCTTGTAAAACGAAATTGCTCTTTTCAGGACGCGTGATAATCTCGTACTGCTTTTCCTGTATCGTTTCGATAATGTCCTTAACTGCCGTTTCCTCTTTACGGCTTTTGATAATCTCCCTAAGATACGGGTCGAGCACGTTTTCCTCGTCCCGTTGCGCTATCTCCTCGGAAGATAAATAATCGCGCAAAGAAAGATACTCGTTCTTGAAATCGAGCACCTTCCCGTTCTTCGTGCGCAGAGCGCGCCGCAAGATTGTCTTGTATTCGTATTCGTTTATCTTAAAGGAAGAACAACTCTTTTGATAATACCGCCGAGAAAGAGGTGCTCGCCAATCGACGATTTCCAGCTTTACGTCCCCTTTCTTGCCGATATAATAACTGTTATATCCCTCGATATTGTCGATTAAATCCATTCGAGCGAAATACGGTTCGTCGAAAAAGGGGCGGAACGTTTGCATCGTTTCCTCTTCTTTGGCGATTTTAGCAAGCAATTCACGGATTTTTTGATAATTTTCCGCTTTGTTGTCCTCTTCTTTTTCCAACGCGGCAATTTCTTCCCGCGCCTCGCTTATCGCCTTTTTATGCGGACGGATACGGGCGATACGCAACATTTGCATCACCCCGTCGATATGCTCGTCCTCGTACGCTCTTTGCTTTTCGTCGTCAAGCAAAGACAAAAACCAATCGTGGTTTTGTTCTTTTTTCGTATCGAGTACGGCAAGCAGTTTTTCGTAAGACTTTTTCTGCATAGCACCTCTCCGCACCGTACTTATATTTAATAATAACATATTCCCTTAAAAAAAGTAAAGGGTTTGAACGGAACTTTTCAAATAATTTTTTCGACCTTTTTTGACCGTTTTCGCCCTTTACGCACTTTTCCATCCCTTTGTACGTAAAAAATAAGACCGAGCGGTTTATCTCGGTCTTGAAATCGTTTCATTGGTATATCCGCAGGCGTTTTTGTTGCTTAGCAGCAACTCTCCACTACGAAATACTCCTCAAAGTACGAACAGTTGGAACAGCCAGAACATAAGCGGTATCGTTCCCACGGAAAGGGAATGCGTGATGAGCGCCATACCCGCCGCGTCCGTCGTATCTTTTCCGTACGCCGCAGGGATTACGATAGTATTCAAGCCCATTGGCATACACATTACGCACATCGCGCATTTGAGCAGGGTTTCGTCGATAAAACCGCCCGTAGGCACGAATGCGAAAACGCCGATAAACAACAGCGGATACACAAGCAATTTAATAACGGAAATTACGTATATACGCCATTTTTTAATAAAAGCAAGCAGGTCGATTTTCCCTATCGTTATCCCCGTCAAAAGCATAGCTATCGGCGACATACACGCGCCCGCAACGTCGATAATACCGCTCTTATTGCCGTTAATGACAGAGGACGGTAAATATTTCCCCAAGCCCGTTAAGCCGATAAGAATACCGATAAGCACCGAGACGAACATCGGGTTTAAGAAAGATTTCATACGGGAAGAGAACCCCTTTTTCCCGTCGTCGTGGCTAATAAGTAAAACGGGCGCGCCCCAAAGGTAAATTAAACACCAAAACGGGAGCGTAAACACGACGTAATAGGAAAACGTCTCGTCCCCGAACGTACCTTGCATAATTGCGTTTCCCATAAAGCCAAAGTTAGCAAACGCAAGCCCGTAGGTGGAGATTTTCCGAAGATAATTATCCTTAAAACTCGCGCGTGCAAACACGAACGAAATGGGAATTAAAATCAATACCAAAGCCAAACCCAAAACGAGCGGTTTCCAATAATTAGAAATCGTTTCAGGCGTACAATTCTTGATAAAAGTACCCATTACGAGCGCAGGAACGAAAATCATATTTTCAAGCTTAGAAAGTACGGTAGCCGTATTATCGGGCACGAACTTCCATCTGCTCAGCACAAAGCCTATGATGATGAACGCAAACAAAAATATCATCTGATTAAGAATAGGTATAAACACGGTTTCGCCTCTTTTTACATTTTATCGGGAATGCCGATACCCAAAAGCGTAAAGGCATTTTTAAGTGCTTGCAACGTCGCGTTCGTAAGCGCTAAGCGGAAGTTTTTCGTCTTTTCGTCCTCCGCGGCAAGGATTTTGCAGTCAAAATAGAACTTATTGAACTTTTGCGCTACGTCCACTGCAAAACGGGCGATAAAGGACGGCTCATACTTTTCCGCCGCTGCTTTTACCGTTTCGGGGAGCACCGAAATCGCTTTGACGAGCTCTATCTCCTGTGCGGAAAGTTCGGGGATTTCATACGCGGTTACTACCCCGCCCTTTTGCAAAACGGATTTCGCGCGCGCACAGGTATATTGTACGTATACGCTCGTTTCCCCGTCGAAGTTTAACACTTTATCGTAAGAGAATACGATGTCTTTGATTTTGCTGTTATAAAGCGCACCGAAGATAACCGCACCTACGCCGACTTTATTGGCTACGTCTTGCTTGTTTTCAAGGTTCGGGTTCTTCTCGTCGATAATCGTGTACGCCTTTTCAATACACTTTTGAATAACGTCCTCTAAGAATACGACGTTCCCCTTTCTCGTAGACATCGTGCCCTCTTCCAAGGACACCATACCGTAAGCTACGTGCACGAGGTCTTTCGCCCACTCCTTACCCATAAGTTCCAACACCTTGAAAAACTGCTTGAAATGCAGGTTTTGCTGATACGCTACCACGTATAAGCATTTGTCGAAATCGTACGTAGCCTTTCTGTACGCCGCCGCCGCCATATCCCGCGTTGCATATAAAGAGCTCCCGTCCGATTTGAGAATGATACAAGGCGTCATACCGTACTCTTCAAGGTCAACCACTTGCGCTCCGCGGCTCTCCGTAAGCAGGCCCTTTTCTTTAAGCTCGTCTACAATCGGTTGCATTTTATCCGAATAAAAACTCTCGCCTGCATACGAATCAAAATGTATATCGAGCATTTCGTAAATCTTTTCCACGTCTTTGAGCGTCAACGCCTTGAACCATTTGAAAAGCGCCTGACATTCCTCGTCGCCCTGTTCGATTTTTTTGAAATACGCACGCGCTTCGTCGTCGTATTCGGGGTGTTCTTCCGCCTCTTTATGAAAACGCACGTACAATTCGTTTAACGCGCGAATACCGCCTTGTTCTACGGTATCCTTAT
>JAZRBK010000008.1:0-13459 GCA_045635025.1 Candidatus Scatosoma sp. | reverse complement strand
CACCCAAACGGTTTTCAAGACCGCCTCGTTATGACCGCTTCGATATTCCTGCTTATTGTTTTTATCCTTGTTCTTTACGGCAAAAAATTGCCGTCAAACGGTTTGACGCTCGCCTTGCTTCGCTATTCCGTCGGGCTTTCGCCCTCCTTACACGACACGCCTCACTTTTACCGCTTCGATATTCCTGCTTATTGCTTACGTTTTATATACCGCTATTATACAGCAAGGCAAAAAAAATGTCAACGGATTTTTATGCCGCAACGGAAAAACCTCTTGAAATCTTACGAAAGTTGTGTTATACTATATTTATGAAAAAATCTTTTTTGACAATCCTTTTATCCGTATTCCTCCTTTTGCTTCCGCTTGCAATCGGCAGTTGTTCGAAAAAACAAACCGTCTTTACCGAACACGACGGCTACGTTTCCTACAAAGACGTTTGTTACGGGGAACACGAACGGCATTATTTCGACGTTTCCTTGCCTAAAAATAAAACGCGGGCAGGGGTAATTCTCTTTATCCACGGCGGTGGCTGGATGGCAGGCGACAAATCGGTATATGAAACTATGCCCGCCTATTGGTGCGGAGAACAGGGCTTTGCTACGATTGCCTTAAATTACCGTTATGCGGATTTAGAAGAAGAAATCGACGTATTCGACATTTTAGACGATATTACCTTATGCCTTTTGAAAGCAAAATCTATCGCAAACGAGCACGATATCGCCTTAGATAAAATGCTTTTAACAGGCGGCTCTGCGGGGGCGCATTTATCCCTTTTTTACGCCTATACGAAAGCGGATATTGCTCCCATTCAACCCGCCGCCGTTTGCTCGTTTGCAGGACCTACCAACCTTGCGGATGCAAACTATTACAAAGAATCCCCGTTAAAAGACGACCTTGTTAAAATGCTTTCTTCTGCGAGCGGTTATGCCTTCACCGAAACGGACGAGAGTACGCTTAGCGCGGCGAACCCGTTCTTGCTTCAAGCCTCGCCCATCGTCTACGTTCGCGAAAATACCGTTCCCACCCTTCTTTGCCACGGTGAAAAGGACGACGTCGTGCCCGTTAGCAACGCGCTCGCGTTAGCGGAAAGACTGCAAGCGTGCGGCGTAGAACACGAACTTCTCCTCTATCCCAACTCAGGGCACGGCTTAGAAAGCGACCCTACCCAAGCGGCAAAAGCGGACGAACTTATGCTTAACTACGCAAAAACCTATCTTAATTAACCGTTTTTATAACGGTTTTTCTTTTTTCGAGCGTAAAAACGCTCGCTTTTTTATTTGTGAAGTGCTATAATAGCTTAGGTTTTATCACAAAGGAAAGGCGATTTTTTATGCATACGGCAACACGAAAACAGGGCGGAGCACACCACTCCCACCATTTCCATTTTTTACATAGCTTTTTATCCAAAGCCACGGCGTTTATCAAGCATAACGCCGTTTTATGCGTAGCCGTTCTCGCCGCCGCCGTAACCGCTTGTATCGTTCCGCCTGACAAGGAATATCTTGGCTATTTCGATTTGAAAACGCTCACTTGTCTATTCTGCGTATTGGCCGTCGTTTGCGCTTTACGGAATATTTCCTTTTTCACCGTCTTGGCACGAAAAATCGTATTGCTTTTCAAAAATACGCGCGCTTCCATTTTGGCGCTAGTGTATATCACGTTTTTGGGTTCTATGCTCATTGCCAACGATATGGCGCTATTGACCTTTTTACCGCTTGGATATTTCGTTCTCTCGTCGGCTGGGAAAAAGAAATATATGGCGTTTACGTTCATAATGCAAAATATCGCGGCAAACCTCGGCGGTATGCTTACGCCGTTCGGTAACCCGCAAAATCTCTATCTTTATACCAAGTTCAATATCCCTACGGGGGCGTTCGTCGCGACCATGCTCCCCCCGTTTTGCATTTCAATCGCTTTAATTACCCTTTGCTGTTTGTTCGTCAAAAAGGAAAAATTAGAACTCTCCGACGAGCCGATTACCCTACCGAAAATCCGAACGGTTATTTACGGACTACTCTTTACTCTCTCGATTATTATCGTTTTTCGTGTAATCCCTTATTATATAGGATTGATTGTCATTCCGCTCGCGTTGCTTTTTATGGATAGAAAAGCGTTAGCGCAAGTCGATTACGGACTTTTACTTACGTTCGCGGCGTTTTTCGTATTTTCGGGGAATATGGCGCGTATCCCTGCCGTACGCGATTTGTTCGAGGGGCTTATGGAAAAGCAACCCCTGCTCGTATCCGCTCTTTCCTGTCAAGTGATTAGCAACGTGCCCTCCGCGATTTTACTTTCACAATTTACAAGCGCCTATGCACCGTTGCTTGTGGGCGTGAATATCGGCGGGGTTGGAACGCTGATTTCCTCCCTCGCGAGTTTGATTACTTTCCGCGAATACACCAAGCACAACCCTAAAAAAGCGGGAAAATACCTGCTCCTATTCTCGGCGTTTAACTTTGCCTTTTTGGTAATTTTAACCGTAGCAGAATACCTTTTGTTTTTGTGATTTCTCGTTTTAAGGGCGGGGTTAATGATGGATTTTGATAACGGCTAAAAAAAGGAGGCAAACTTATGAACAACGGGCAAACACAATTAAAAACGCTTGCACTCTCGCTTGGCGCGGACCTTGTTGGATTTTGCGATTTGCGCGATACCCCTGCGCGGGGATTTTCGCATTTGCCTTACGCCGTTTCTATCGCCGTTAAACTTTCCGACGAAGTCTTATCCACGATTGAAAACGCGCCGTCGTTCGTCTATTTTCAGCACTACCGCGCGGCGAACAGTCTGCTCGACCAAATCGCATTCCGCGTTTCGCGGGAGATTGAAAAACTCAGTTATCGCGCTTTGCCTATCGCCGCGAGCCAAAGTCTTGGCAAAAACAATCCCTACGAAGGGGTGTTCCCGCATAAGACGGCGGCAGTAAAATCGGGGCTTGGATTCGTGGGTAAGAGCGGACTTTTCCTCTCCGAACAATACGGAAGCAAGCTCCGCCTTGCCACAATTTTAACGGATATGCCCCTGCAACGGGAGCTCCCGCTGATTGAAAACGGATGCGGGGAATGTACGCTTTGTAGGGACGCTTGTCCCGCAGGTGCGATTTACGGAGAACTACCCACTCTAAACGGCGAGCGCAACTACGACGCGGAAAAATGCTCGAAATATATGAAAGAACACTTCCAAGACGTCGGCAGAGGAAGCGTATGCGGCGTGTGCATCAAGGTCTGCCCTAAAAACAAACTGTAAGTTTATCCCCGAAAATTATATTATCTTTTCGTTAAAATAAAAGCGTAGGAATGAAATCATTCCTGCGCTTCTTCTATATACGTAAACCGTTGATATATTTGCCCGCCTCTTTCCACCGTTTCGTTCCACATACGCAAAGGCCGAACCCAAACTTCACCCTCGCCGTATAAAGCGCGGTAAACGACGAGTTCTTCCCCCGTTTCCGAATGTTTCGCGATGGCAATCACTTCGTATTCGTTGCCTTTGAAATGACGGTATTTTCCAAGCCGAACGCTCGGTTTTTGTTCGTTGATTAACATCATTTATATTGAATGGAGCGATAGAGCACCGTGCGCTCGCCTACGTTTACTTTTTGAACGCCGCCCTTTTGCGAGAACTCTATCTTTCGCGCTTCTGCATTCGCAATATCAGGCAAATTCATCCAAGGCTCGATACAGATATATTTCGCGTTCCCCGCGCGCCACAGCAAAAGATTGCCAAACGCCTTGTCGATAGTGAGTTCCGCCAACCGTTCGCCGTCCTTTTTACAAAGCCAAAGCTTGCGCGATTTGAACCCCTCGTACACGAGCGTACCCGAGCCGTCCAAATATTTAGACGCAAGAGATAAGTATTTCGATTTCCCAAGCGAAACCTTTTCCCCCGACAAGTAACCGCTATCCGTGCCAAGGCTATGGAAAAGCTCCTCTTCCTCGTCGAACTCGATAGCGTATTCGCTTACGTCCGCATCCAAATTATACGATTCGTGTCCGCCCGCCGCGTAATACAACGGCTCGACCCCGTCGTTTTGGATATGGTGTTCGATAAATAACGTATCCTCCGCGATACGGTAAATAAGCTCGAACGTGAAATCGAACGGATAATAGAGTTTCGTTTCCGCATTCGATTGGAGGGTAAAACGCAAGAAATCTTCGCCGCTGTCCGTGAGCGTAAAATCCGCCCGCCGCGCTACGCCGTGAAACTTAACGGGATATTCCACCCCTTTATGCGTAATCGCGCAACGCCCGCAAACGGGAAAAAGTACGGGAGAAGTGCTCGACCATTCCCCCGTAGGGTTTTGCCAAATCATTTCCTTACCGCGTATTTTTACGCTCTTTATCTCCGCGCCGTAATCGTCCACCGACACCGAAAGCACGTCGTTTTTTATCGTATAAACCATAATATTACCCCTTTTAACGTCTTGTTTTTAGCCCAAGCACTTCACGAGCACCGCTTTTTGCGCGTGTAATCTGTTTTCCGCTTCGTCGAAGATTTCGTTTGCGTGTGCCTCGAAAACCTCCGCCGTAATCTCCTCTTCGCGGTGCGCGGGCAAACAATGTAAAACCATCGCTTTATCCTTTGCTACACTCATCACTTTCGCGTTGATTTGATAGCCCGCAAACACCTTTTTACGCGCTTCCGCTTCGCCCTCTTGCCCCATAGAAGCCCAAACGTCCGTATACAGAACGTCCGCACCTTTCGCCGCTTCTAAAACGTCCGTCGTGCAAGTGAACTTGCCGTTTTCTTTCGCCCACTGCATAATCGCGGCGTCCGGTTCGTAACCGTTAGGACAAGCAACGGATACTTCCATACCCATTTTAATACCGCCCACAATAAGGGAGTTGGTCATATTATTCCCGTCGCCGATATAGCAAAGTTTGAGCCCCGTAAACCCGCCCTTATACTCGCGAATGGTCATAAGGTCGGCAAGCACTTGACAAGGGTGGCAATAATCGGTGAGCCCGTTGATAATGGGAATCGAACCGTATTTAGCAAGGTCCTCCACTTCTTTTTGCGCGAAAGTACGAATCATAATACCGTCTAAATAACGGGAAAGTACGCGCGCGGTATCTTCCACCGGCTCGCCCCGTCCAATCTGCAAATCGCGGGAACTCAAAAACAGCGCGCTGCCGCCGAGGTCGTACATACCCACTTCAAACGAAACGCGGGTACGCGTGGACGATTTCGAAAAAATCATACCGAGCGTTTTCCCTTTGAGAAGGGGGTGTGCTATGCCGTTCTTTTTCTCGAATTTAAGTTGGTCGGCGAGGTTCAAAATCTCGTTAATTTCCTTAGCCGACATGTCTTGAAGTTTCAATAAATGTTTCATTTCTCTATCTCTTCCTTTAAGATTTGTATTGCTTTTTTCAATAATGCAAAGTCGATATTGAGGGCGGGCAAAAGCCGAACTTTATTCTTCGCTTTAATCACGAGCACCCCTCTTTCCATACAGCCTTTAATCACTTCGCCCGCGTCTTTTTCGCACTCGACGCCAATCATCAGCCCGAGCCCCGTTACGCTCTTCACGCCCTTGGCGTTTTTCAAGCTTTTAAAAACAAACGCGCTCTTTTCACGTACCTCTTGCAAAAGTTTATCGTCGATACGCTGTAAAATACTCAGCGCACCTGCCGCACACACGGGATTTCCGCCGAACGTCGAGCCGTTCAAGCCCGCCGTAAACAGCGTTTCCGCCCGTTCGCCGAGCACCGTCGCACCGATAGGCAAGCCGCCGCCTAACCCCTTTGCCGTCGTCATTACGTCGGGGCAAACGCCGTATTGCATAAACGCGTAAAGCGAACCCGTTCTGCCGTTGCCCGTTTGCACCTCGTCTACCATAAAGAGCAAATCGTTTTCTCTGCAAAGCGTTTCCACCGCTTGCACGTACTCTTTATCGAGCGCGCAAACACCGCCCTCGCCTTGTACGAGTTCTAAAAACACGCCGCAACATTTATGCGTTTTGACGAGTGTTTTCATTTCCTCAACGTCGTTCGCGCTCGCGTGGACGAACCCGTCCGTCATCGGCGTAAAATGCTCGTGAAAAACGTCCTGTCCCGTTGCGGAAAGGGTGGTAATCGTTCTGCCGTGAAAACTATTTTTCAAGGTGATAACCGTGTAATACTCTTTCCCCTTTTTTAACTCCCCGTACTTGCGCGCAGCTTTGATAGCGCACTCGTTCGCCTCCGCACCGGAGTTGGAAAAGAACACCTTTTTCAGTCCCGTCTTTTCGCAAAGCGCTTGTGCTAACAGAGCGCAGGGTTCGCTGTAATATAAGTTGGAGGTGTGTTGGATTTTATGCAGTTGTGCGATAACCGCTTCTTTCCACTCGCTATCCCCCACGCCGAAGCCGTTGACGGCAATCCCCGTACCAAGGTCGATGTATTCCTTGCCGTTTTCGTCCACGACGATAGAGCCGTGCCCGCCCGTCAGACATACGTCAAACCGCGCGTACGTGCCCGCTACGTATTTTTTGTCTATCTCTTTTACGTTCATAATTTTTTCTATCCGTTTTTATCTTTTCGCCTTTTCGTTTTTGCTTTTCCGATTTTTGGCTTTGCTTTTTAGCTTTTCAAATGATTTCCCGAAACGAACATCGTTCCGATACCCTCGTCGGTTAAAACTTCGATTAGAATGGAGTGAGGAATCCGTCCGTCGATGATGAACACCTTTTTCACACCGCGGCGAATTGCTTCCGTGCAGCAATTTACTTTGGGTATCATACCTCCGCTAATCACACCGTCGCGTATGAGCTGTTGCGCATCGGATACGTATACTTTGGTAATGAGCGTAGAGGGGTCGTCCTTATCGCGGAGCAGTCCTACGATATCCGTCATCGAAATCAAGCTCTCCGCTTTAAGTTCGCCCGCAAGCCGAGCGGCTACGGTATCCGCGTTGATATTGTAGGTATTCCCCTCGTCGTCGCAACCGACGGTGGATACGACGGGAATATACCCCTTTTCCAGTAAATCCAAAACGGGTTCTACGTTAACGTCCGTTACTTCGCCCGCAAACCCGAGCTTTTCACTGACGGGTTTCGCCTTAATCATATTTCCGTCCAACCCGCAAAGCCCGATAGCTTTACCGCCCTTTCTCTGCAAGAGGTTGACGAGGTTTTTATTGACTTTGCCCGCAAGCACCATTTGTACGATTTCTACCGTTTCTTTATCGGTTACGCGCAAGCCGTCCACGAACTCCGATTTTTTGCCCACCCGCGTGAGCATATCGGTAATTTCAGGTCCGCCGCCGTGTACGAGCACCACCTTAATCCCAATGAGCGATAAGAGCACGATATCCCCCATAACCGCTTCTTTGAGTTCGTCGTTAATCATAGCGTTTCCGCCGTATTTTACCACGATAATTTTATTCGTATACTTTTGAATATACGGCAATGCCTGAATTAAAATCTCCGCGCGTTGCGCTTTGGTAAGTTCCATATTCTCTTCTCCTTTTCTCTCCGTTTGTTTCGGATTTTTAACGCTTAGCTCTGTCTCGTTAAACCGCCGAGCGGCTAAGCCGTATTCTTCTTAGGTTCTGTAATCGCCGTTGATTTTCACGTAATCGTAGGTTAAATCGCAACCCCAAGCGGTAGCCGTCGCTTCCCCGTCGCCGAGCGTAATCAAGATTTCGATTTCACTTTCGCCGAGTACTTCTTTCGCTTTTTCTTCGCTAAACGCTACGCCCGCGCCGTTTTTACAAACCTCGACTTCGCCTTTTACCGAGCGGAAGGACACGCCCACTTTCATAACGTCAACGTCCGCGCCCGAGTACCCGATTGCACAAAGCACGCGTCCCCAGTTTGCGTCCGCGCCGAACATAGCCGCCTTGAAAAGAGAAGAACAAACGACGGATTTGGCTACCGTTTTCGCCGCTACGCCGTCTTTCGCTCCGCTTACTTTACATTCAAGGAGTTTCGTTGCTCCCTCGCCGTCCGCCGCGATACAACGGCAAAGGTAGGAAGTAACCGCGTGAAGCGCCGTGCAGAATGCATCGAAATCCGCACCCTCGGCTACGATTTCTTGATTGCCCGCTTCGCCGTTCGCGAGTACGCTCACCATATCGTTGGTGGAGGTGTCGCCGTCGATGCTTATCATATTAAACGAAGTTTCCACGTCGGTAGAAAGCGCCTTTTGCAGCATTTGCGCGGATATCTTACAATCGGTCGTTACAAATACGAGCATCGTCGCCATATTCGGGTGTATCATACCGCTGCCCTTTGCAATTCCGCCGATACGGCAAATCTGCCCACCGATAACGAACTCGAATGCGATTTCCTTGGGTTTCACGTCCGTCGTCATAATTCCCTCGCAAGCAAGGTCGCTATGCGCGCCCAAGCCCTCTACGAGCGCGGGAATCCCCTCTGCAATCGGCGTTATATCGAGCGGTTGTCCGATAACCCCCGTAGAAGCCACAACGACGTCGCTCGCCGCAATACCTAACTTTTCCGCAAGCAAAGCGCAAGTTTGTTCCGCGATTTCTATTCCGTTTGCGTTGCAGGTATTCGCGTTGCCGCTATTGCAAATTACCGCTTGCGCTACGCCGTTTTCCAAATGGTTTTTGGTTACGGTGAGCGGTGCGCCTTTGACAAGGTTTTTCGTGTATACCGCCGCCGCGCTCGCGGGCGTTGCGCTGACGATGAGCGCTAAATCCCGTTTGGTTTTATTTTTACGGATTCCGCAATGTACCCCGTTTGCCGTAAAGCCTTTCGCGGCACATACGCCGCCTTTGATTTGTTTTAACATATTCTCTTCTCCGTGCGTTATTTTTTCAATTTGCAAAGCCGCCGCGACGACGAGCGCCAACGCGATTACGGCTATCCCTAAATACACTAATATTTCCGCCATTTTCTTCCCTCGTTATAAAATCAAGCCTTCCGTACGCTTTGCTCCGACGACCATATTCATACATTCAATCGCCGCGCCACTCGCGCCTTTGCCGAGATTATCGTAAGCAGCGAGCAGTAAAATACGTTCTTCATTCCCCGCTACCGCGATTTTCATACCGTCCTTGCCGTGCATTTTTAAGCCCGACAAGAACCCGCTCTCGTCCGCGTTTTCTACGTATTGCACGATTTCGCCTTGATACTTTTCCGCATACAGCTTTTTAATATCCTCCGCACCCGCGCCGTTGAGCATTTTCTTAAAGATAGGCACGGTAACCGTCATACCGCTATAAAAATCGGATACAATCGGGCAGAAAATCGGTTCGTTTTGCAAGCCTACGATAGCTTTCATTTCCCGTAAATGCTTGTGCTGTTGAGAAAGCGCGTACTGACGGGGCGCTCCAAGCTCGAACGCGCGCTCCGCGCTTTGATACTCGGCAATCATCTTCTTGCCGCCGCCCGAATAACCCGTTATCGAATGACAGGTAATCAGCGCGCTTTCGTCTAAATACCCCGCCTCGATAAGCGGATATACGAGCGCGATAAACCCGCTCGCATGACACCCTGGAACGGCTATTCTCTTGGAAGAGCGCAATTTCTCCTCGAACGAGGGCGCAAGTTCGGGAAAGCCGTATGCCCAATCGGGTAGCGTTCTGTGCGCCGTCGAAGCGTCGATAACCGTTACCGACGGGTTTTCCACGAGCGACACCGTTTCCCGTGCCGCGTCGTCGGGTAAACACAAGAATACCACGTCGACAGTATTGATAACTTCCTTTTTGGCAATCGGGTCTTTTCTAAGCTCGTCGGGCAGGGACACAAGTTGTATATCCGCCCGCGCGGCAAGCCGTTCGTAAATGCGAAGTCCCGTCGTACCCGCGCTACCGTCTATAAATACTTTTTTCATAATCGTTATTCCTTTCTTTCCAATCCGCTTGTTAACGGTTCTTTACGCCAACTGCGCTTTCACCCACTTGATTTGCTCGCGGACGGACGAGGGCGACGCGCCGCCTGCCGAACCGCGTTTTTCTACGCAGGTTTCCAGGGAGATTTCCTGATATAAATCGTTTTCAAAAAGTTCGCTATGCTTTTTATAGTCCTGCAAAGGCAGGGTATCGAGCACGCAATCTTTCTCAATACATTCCGCCACGAGCGTGCCCACGATTTTATAAGCCGCGCGGAAAGGCATACCCTTTTTCGTTAAATAATCGGCGAGGTCGGTTGCATTGATGAACCCTTTTTGCGCCGCTTTATAGGTGTTTTGCGGGAGCGTTTTCATCGTCGCTATCATCGGCGTGAATACTTCCAAACACATCTTCACGGTATCGAGCGCATCGAAAATACACTCTTTATCCTCTTGCATATCCTTGTTATAGGCAAGCGGCAATCCTTTGAGCACCGTCAACATAGCCATCAAATCGCCGTATACCCGACCCGTTTTGCCCCGCACGAGCTCCGCCATATCGGGGTTCTTCTTTTGCGGCATTATCGACGAGCCCGTCGTGTAGCTATCGTCCAGTTCCACGAACTTGAACTCCCAGCTCGACCATAAAATTACCTCTTCGGAAAAACGGGAAAGGTGGGTCATTACGAGCGCGAACGCCGACAAAAGTTCCACGCAAAAATCCCTGTCGGAAACGCCGTCGATACTGTTTTGCGTTATCCCGTCGAACCCGAGCTCTTTCGCGACGAACGCTCTGTCGGTGGGATAAGTCGTCCCCGCGAGCGCACAACTGCCCAAAGGCGAGTAGTTCATACGCTTTACGCCGTCTTGGATTCTTTCCACGTCCCGCAAAAACATCATTGCATACGCTAAGAAATGGTGTCCGAAACTTATCGGTTGCGCACGCTGTAAATGCGTGTAGGCAGGTGCGATAACCTCTGCGTTTTCCTCCGCCTTCTCCACGACCGCAACGATGAGCTCTTTCAAAAGGCTTACAAGGATTTCCGCCTCATCGCGAAGATATAAGCGAATATCGAGCGCGACTTGGTCGTTTCTGCTCCTTGCCGTGTGCAAACGCTTACCCGCTTCGCCGATACGTTTGGTGAGCTCCGCTTCGATAAACATATGAATATCTTCGCCGCCCGCCGCAAACGTGAGCGCGCCGTTTTGTAAATCGTCTAAAATCCCTGCGAGCCCGTCTATAATGATGTCGACGTCTTTCTGCGGTAAAATCCCCTGCCTTGCAAGCATAGCCGCGTGCGCCATCGAACCCTTTATATCTTGGGCGTACATTCTTTTATCAAAGCGCAAGGACGAATTGAAATCGTCCGCCTTTTCGTCGAGCGTTTTTTGAAATCTTCCCGCCCACATTTTTTCCATACTTTCTTCTCCTAACGGTATTTTTACGAGATTTTTTACCGTTTTATAAAACGCGTTATGCCTAACAGACGTTAGGCATACTTAATTTTTCAGTTCTTATAAGCTAAGCAAGAACCCTTTCAAAAGCTTCGCAACCTTTTCCGCTCCCGCATCGTTGGGATGCAACCCGTCGGGCATATACGTCGCCCTTATAATCTCTACGGACGGTTGCATACCGCTTACCTTATACAAATCGAGCACGGGAATCGAGTAGTACTCGCAAACCTCCCGTATCATTTCCACGTACTTTTTGAGCGGTTGACAAGGCAAACCGATTTCGTTGACGGTTACCGCCTCCGTTGTTCTGTGGAGCGGGGTCATAAACACAATCGTAGCCGTAGGATATTTTTCAATCAACTTTACACACAAGGTATGCGCCGCACCGCAAAAGGTGTTTTCCGTACGGTCCTCAAACGTTCCAAACGGCGCGTCGCCGTGTCCGAAATCGTTCGTTCCGCCGAATACCACCACGATATCCGCCTCTTTGGGCAATGCGTCTACTCTGCCAATGAAATGCAAATCATGCCGCGCGTCTTTGGACGTTCTTGTTTGTTTCGCAAATCTCGTACCGCCGATACCGTCCACAAAAATCTCGCAACCCGCAAGTTTTGCAAAAACGTTCGTATATCTGTGGTCAATATCGCTCGTTCCCGCGCCCTCGGTGATACTATCCCCTAAAAAGACAACTTTTTTTCCTGTGAGTTCCATAATAGCTCTTCTCCTTGGCTTTTGCGCCGATTATTTTTTCAATTTTTCGTTGACTTGCGCCTGTACTTTGATAGGCAATCCAAACAAGTTGATAAATCCCGTAGCGTCCGCTTGGTTATACACGTGGTCCTCGCCGAACGTAGCGATTTCTTCCGAGTACAACGAGTAATCGCTCCAAGCGCCCGCTTTGATAATATTGCCTTTGTAAAGTTTCAATCTTACCTTACCCGTAACGTTTTCCTGCGTCTTATCTACGAACGCCGACAACGCTTCGCGCAAGGGCGTGAACCATTGCCCGTTGTATACGAGCTCTGCAAAGCAAACGGAAAGTTCTTGCTTTTTATGCGCCGTGTATTTATCCAGACAAAGCGTTTCCAAATAACTGTGCGCCGCGTACAAAATCTCGCCACCAGGGGTTTCGTATACGCCACGGCACTTCATACCTACAAGACGATTTTCTACGATGTCCAAAAGTCCGATACCGTTCTCCCCGCCGACTTTGTTGAGTGCAAGGATAATCTCTTTTGCGCTCATCTTCTTGCCGTCGAGCGCTACGGGGCGTCCCTTTTCAAAATCGAGCGTGATATACGTGGGTTTATCGGGCGCTTGTAAAGGTGATACACCCATTTCAAGGAATCCCTCTTTTTCATAAAGAGGCTCGTTCCCCGCGTCCTCCAAATCCAAACCCTCGTGGCTCAAATGCCAAAGGTTTTTGTCCTTGGAATAGTTCGTTTCACGGCTAATCTTCAAGGGAACGTTGTGCGCTTCCGCATAATCGATTTCCTCTTCACGCGATTTAATCGACCACTCTCTCCAAGGTGCGATAATCGGCATATCAGGCGCAAATGCTTTAATCGTGAGTTCGAAACGTACTTGGTCGTTGCCCTTACCCGTGCAACCGTGGCAAATGGCGTCCGCACCCTCTTTCTTTGCGATTTCTACGATACGCTTCGCAATGACGGGACGCGCAAACGACGTGCCGAGCAAATACTCTTCGTATTTCGCGCCCGCCATCATCGTCGGGATTACGTATTCGTCCACGAACTCGTCCGTCAAATCTTCTACGTAGAGCTTCGAAGCGCCCGTCTTTAACGCCTTTTCTTCCAAACCGTCCAATTCGTCCGCTTGACCGACGTTTCCGCTAACCGCGATTACCTCGCAGTTGTTGTAATTTTCTTTCAGCCAAGGAATGATAATCGAGGTGTCCAAACCGCCCGAATAGGCAAGTACTACTTTTTTGATGTCTTTTTTATCCATTTTTACTTTCTCCTTTTTGGAAACTTTTTATATTTATTCAATTTATGCGTTCATTATACACCCGTTTTTTCCCTTTGTCAAACGCTTTTACCCTTTTATATTCAACATTTTTTGCATATTTTTGAGTATTTTTTGTATATATTGCATAAATGTATAAATCATTGCATATTTCCCGTTTTTTTGCATATTTTCAGGGTAACTATACGGATGTTTTTTAGCTCGCCTGCTAGACAACCCGTGGGGGGCTACCCCCGTAAAGC
>JAZRBK010000007.1:0-3267 GCA_045635025.1 Candidatus Scatosoma sp. | reverse complement strand
AGGGGTAATATCAAACTCACTCGTCGCGTGGGAGATTTGGCTATACCCGACGAACGAACCGTTCACGTATACGTAAAAGCCACTATCCACGCCCTCAAACTTCAAATAATATTTCCAATCGCCGCCTTGAATGGTAAAATCCGTTCTGTAATGGAAGGTAGGATTTTCACTCGGCACGAAAGGGGGACGGAAGGGAAAGGGGTATCTCGTGTTTATGTATTGGATTTGGTCGTAGCCGTGAAGCTGTACGCACGAGGGAACGGGAATCTTTTTCGTCATTCTTTCGCTCAAACAAACACTTTCGAGATTTTTATGTTCCTTTATCGACCATTCCCCGTTCAAGGAAAGGAAACGCTCGCTTGCGTTTCTGTCTACGATTTTGTTTTTATATACGAACTTTTGGCTTTGCGGAAAAGGAATATAATAACTTCTGGGTTTTTCTAATCCAATTCTATCCAATCTTTCATATTCCTTTTTATGCAACATACCAATCTCCTGCCTATTTCGACGTAATGCACCTATTTTTTATTTCACAAATAAATTATAACATAGTTATCATCCATAATTCAATAGTAATTGTGAACATATTATATTCAAAAAATATGCCAGTTTTGGATGAAACTGGCATATCCTTTCAAGGTCGTTTTTTTAGTTTTTTAAGCGTAGTCTGACAAGGATTGAATAGGGCAAAGTTTAGCGATTGTCAGACAACCAAGCAAGCGCTTGGGCGTTCGTTCCGTAGAAAACGTCCGCTCTTGCGCTTAGCATTTTACAAAGCTCTTCCACCCTTTCCCAAGTCATATCGTCCAAAATATCGAACTCGTGCGCGTGTCCCCAAACGTAGAAAATCTGTTTCTCGTCCGTTTCCAAACCCAAAAACTTCTCCGCGAGTTCGAACGTCTTTTGACAGTCGCGAGCATACACCGTCGGGTGCCAACGATAAGGGTTTACAGGCGGGTCGAAACGTAAGGTAGAATTGATAGTACGCGCGTATTCCACCCCCGTACTTCTTTGCAAAATCCCCGCCACTCTGTCGTCGTTATTCACGCCGCCGCAGGGATACGCCATACCCTTAACCTCGTAACCGCAAAGCTTAGAAAGCTGTTTCCTATCCTCTTCCACCTGATAGATAACCGTTTCTTCGTCCTCGCCCGTCAGGTTCGGGTGTGTTAAGGTGTGTACGGCTACCTCGTGCCCAACGTATATTTCTTTCACTTCGCTGGGGTGCACTTTCGAATTGTTCAAAAACTTGCCGTTGACCTCCCGTCCCCCGTTCAAACCAAGAAAGGAAGAATTGAGATTAAACGTACCCTTTAAGCCGTATTTGTTGAAAAGGGCAATCAACCGCCTATCCTGCCGCACACCGTCGTCAAAGCTGAACGTTATGCACTTTTTGAACCTTTCCATATTACCCCCTTTATCCTCTCTTTTTTCGCGTTTTTTACTTGTTTTTGCTTGCTTTTGGGCAGTTTTTGCACTTTTTTCGCACTTATCTTCGCAAAGCGATTTAGATATTGTCGCTCACGAACTTGTCGTCTACTTTATGCAAAAGCCGAGTAATTCCGCTTACGTTTTCGGCAACGATTTCCCCTTCGCCGCCGTAACCTTTGACAAGCGCGTCCGTTACGTTTTCAAAGTGCACGTTGACGGTTTCAATCCGTGCAAAGTTCCCCGAGCGGATAGCGCAATCCGTTTCGCAAGAGAAGCGAATATCGCAATCTTTCACACGCAAAGTCAAGGGATTTTCCGCGCTACCGTACGCGTTGAAAGGCAGAGCAATTCCGCTCGCCTTGATATTCTCAAAGGTAATTTCCACGAGCGGTTTATTCCTTTGCCAAGTATGCGTACCCGTAAAGTCGAAATGCAAAAACCGCGCGCAATTTTCCACCGTACAGTTCCGCACGACAATATTTTTCGGCAAACGCCGCACGTCGAGCGAAAAATCGGAATAATAGGTAAACACCGCCAACATTCCGCCGCCTTTTGCGCGAGGGGAGGGTTTGCCTGCAATCTTATCTTCCAAAGACATCGCTCCGCGGAACACGAATTCCCCCGGTCCGTAGAAACGGCAATTTTCCACGAGCACGTCAGCTCCGCCGAACCGCATACCACTACAAGCGGAGTTCATCACGCAATTTCTGACGGTAACGTTGTAATTATCGAACCCCGCTACGCAATCGTCGCCCGTATAGAACTCGCAATCCTCGATAACGTAATCGTCGCAGGAAGAGTTATGAATCCCGTCGTGTCCGCCCTGTACCACGATATTTTTATAGCGGATATTCCGCGATTTATAACCGATATGCGCCCAATTCCCCGTGTTGCGGATAAGATACCCCTCCAAGCGGATATTGTAAGAGTGATGATACGCAATTCCGTGCGGACCGCGGTAATGCTCTTCCCCTAACGGGTCGTACGGGTCCGAGCCGTCGATAATTGCGCCCTTTTCCGCGATAATCGCTACGTCGTGCGCGTCGAGCATACGGATGAGCGCGTTATTCCAAGCACTCGCCGCCTTGCTGCTATGGTCGAACGTTTTTCGAACCGCAGGCGGCGTCCAAAGCACGTCCGTTTGGTAGTCGGGGTTGACGGGTTCGATTTTATCGTCGCCAAGAATTGCATACGCCGCAATATCCCGTACCCCTTTCAAAACCGCCCCCGCTTTTAAGTACAGCGTACAGTTCGAACGTAAGCGGATACCGCCCGTAAGATATAACCCCTCTTCGAGCACGACGCTACCGCCGCCGCCCAAGTAACACTCGTCAATCGCCTTTTGAATCGCAGCCGTCATAATTCCGTCTATCGGCTTTAACTTTATTTCCATCTGTCCTTACCTCACGATATTAAGCGGGCTTAGCCGCCCCTTGTTTTTGTGCGCCTTGATTTTTTCAATCTTTTAAGAGCGCGTCTTTGTTCGTTTCGAACACCAATCCTTTCACGGATGTCAACCGCTTACAGATTTCTTCAAAATCCTCCCAAGACATATCGCAACCGATTTGATAGCTATGCCCCCAAATATACAGAACCTGTTTTTGCTCGCTTTCGCTCGCCAAGAAACGGTCGATAATCGCAGGCAGATTGGGATTGGTAAAACAACAAGACGATTTCAGTCGCAACAAATCCTCTTGCGGCGTAAACGCTTCCGTATCTTTCGTCGTGCGGGCGTATTTGATTCCGCAGCGTTTGAGCGTTTCGATTACCCGTTCGTCGTACGTGCCGTAGGGGTACGCCATACCCACTACCTCTTCCCCGTACCAATCTTCGAGG
>JAZRBK010000006.1:0-2072 GCA_045635025.1 Candidatus Scatosoma sp. | reverse complement strand
CGCCCACGTTCTTCACGCGAACGGAAAGTTTCATTTCCTCGCCGTCCTTTTTCGCCGCAACTACCGTTTGTTCAAACTTCGTATAGTTCAAGCCGTACCCAAACGGATACAAAACCTTATCCTTTGCAAACGTTTCAAAATACCGATACCCAACGTAAATATCTTCTTTATGGACATTTTCTACGCCGTCGCCGAAGCAATCCGCGCAAGGATAATCCTCAATCCGTACGGGAATAGTATCCGCCAAACGTCCGCTCGGAGGAATATCGCCCATAAGCGCGTCTACCGTACCGACGCCGCCCTCTTGACCGCCTTGCCAAATATACGCCACCGTACCGACGTTATATGTTTTCACCCACGACATATCCATTAAGTTGCCGCTGTTGATAAGAACGATAAGGTGCTTGAACGCCTTGGAAAGAACAGAAATGTTTTGCTCCTCCTCGTCCGTTAAATACCAATACCCCTTTTCCGTCTTACTATCAAACTCTTCTCCGTAAGCACGGCTTAAAACGTATACCGCTTTTTCGTTGCGCTCTGCCGCCGCCTTGACGAAGGCTTCGTCTAAAATCGGCGACTTTTGATAGGGCGGAACGTACCAACCGTTTCCGTTGTCCGTAGGATTCTCCGCTATGTACGAACGCCAAAACTCGTCCACCGTTTCGTCTACCGCAACCCGATTTTTTAATTCGTCCACGATATTCGTAACGTAAGCGCACTTTACCGACCCGCCCGAACCCGAGCCACTCTTCAAATACGCGTATTGTGCACGTCCAAAGAGTGCTACCTTTTCGCCGTTTTGAAAAGGCAACGCTCCGTCGTGTTCTAAAAGGGTAATTCCCTCGGGAATTAACGCCCTACATTTTTTCGCAAAAACGTCAAAGTTCATAAATCAATCCTCTTACTCTATTACTTCTGCTTTTTTGAGTTGCACACCGCCAAAATACGGGAGTTCGGAAACGGTTGCGTACTGCTCGTTCATCGCTACACCAAAGGTGCGAAGTGTGAGCGTATTGCCGTCAATCTCGATACGGGAGAACATCGAAAGTTCTTTTTCGTTTTGAATCCCCGATACCAAATGATTGTAAATACCGCCGTATTTCGTTAAGTTATTTTGCATATTCTCATATTGGAAGTCCTGCGTCTTTCCAAGCCCAACTGCGCCGACTTGGTGGAATACCGTTCCCTGTTCGCCAGAGGCATAATCCACGTCGCTATTCGCTTCTTTGAAAGATAACACGTTAAAGCCGTTGTAGTTCACGGAAACGCTCTTGAAAGGCGTATACTGTGCGGGATTGTCCCCTTCCGCTTCCTTCGTCATCGTCGAGGCTCTTTTAATCCATTGTTCGTAAACGGTTTCCCCTGCTTTTTGTCCCGCTATCGGCGTAATGGCAATCTTCTTTTCCAAATCTTCTTCGTACGCCAAAGGATTGGTCGTAAACGAGTCGCCGTTTTGCGCGCTGAGCACGAGGTCTACCTTTTGTTCGGTGAATATTTTCATCAGTTGTTGACGCAAAGACATTGCGTGCGTCGCTTGCAACGATTTCCAATATTGCGTAAGGTCCGCACCCTCGCCTTGCGGCTTTTTTATCGGAGCATCGTATGCGGGCGAGAGTAAGCTCTCGTGCATAACGACGATATACCATTTCACGTTCGCGTTGACGTTGCGGGTGTATTCCAAATCGTCTTGCAACCAACCGAGCTGTTGGTCTACAAGACTGCCCGTACCCGTAATCAAACCGCCCGCCTTATTTTCCTCGTTTGCGTGTTTTTCAAGGCAATCGTTGGAGTTCAACACGCTCACGTGCACAGGGCCTAAGTTAAAGGAATAATACAAACCGTGCGTTTTCGTTTGCGACGTAGCGTCGATATGGAACATATTGTCAAACACGTTCGTCGTTCTGTTGACGTTGGTGTAGTATTCCATATCCCCTGCAACGGGTACAATCGGCATTTCGAATATAGAATCTTGCAACCCGCCGAGCATTCCTTCCCAATATTCAGGCATCAAACCGCTGGAAGTAAAGTCGCCGCCGTGGATTAAGAAATCGGTATCTTCCACAGAGAAGCAC
>JAZRBK010000005.1:0-8504 GCA_045635025.1 Candidatus Scatosoma sp. | reverse complement strand
CCGACTTCGTCCGCCGCCGTCAAACCCGATTCATTCATCGCCGCAAGGTGCAAGGAACGGATACTGCGGATTCCGCGCGCGATATCCGCCGCTCCCTCGGGGTCAGGTTGCAAGAACATTCCCTTATAACCTACCCCTTTCGTACGCGGTTTGTTCGTATAAATCCTCGGCACGATAACGAGCTTTTCGTGCAATTTTTCATTCAATTTACCAAGACGGGAAATGTATTCGAGCGTAGGCGCAGGCTCGTGCGCGGAGCAAGGTCCTATCACGACGAGCATTTTATCACTTCTGCCCGCGATAACGTCGCGGATTTCCTCGTCCCGTTTTGCTTTTAATATTTGAAGTTCCGCCGTCATCGGAAGCTCTGCAATGAACTCCTCCGGCTCGGCAATAAAGCATTGTTTTTCTAACATAATTTACGTTCTCCTTTGTTAGATTTTATTTGGTTTTTAGATGTTTTTAGATGTTTTTTAGATGTTTTTTAGATAAATAATTTTCAGATAAATTAGGTATTTTCAAAACGCATTAACTGCAATATTATACTGCAATATTATAACGTTTTGTTCTTTTCGTAATTTTCAATATACACTTTAATTTCCTTGGTTACGTACTCGTCGATGGGAGTACCAAACTCTAAGCTGTTCCTAACGATAGACGAGCTCACGTGCAAGAGTTCTTGCCGACAGGGCAGGTATACGGGCAAAATCTCGCCGTTCAATTTCCTGCTTGCGTAAAAATCCGCGTTTTCGTAGTCAAGGTCAATCGAATTGCGAATCCCGCGCACGTAAATATTCGTGTTTTCCCGCGCCAAGAGCTCCGCTACCGTGCCCGTAAAAACCGTAATTTTTACCCGTTCGTTTTTACCGAATAATAATTTTAACATCTCTTCCCGCGCTTCGAGCGCGAAATACGGTTTCTTTTTCGGATTGAGCAAAATCGCTACGACAACCTCGTCAAAGAGCTGCAAACAGTCCTCAATAACCGCTTTATGCCCGAGAGTCGGCGGGTCGAACGTGCCCGCGTACACGCATTTTCTTTTCTCCGTATCTTTCGTCATACGTCCTCCTCGCCGTCTGCTTTTTCAGCCCTTTCGGCTCGTTTGAAAAACGCAAAATATGCTTTCCCGTATTTTCTCTCGTCGTATTTTTCAAGTCCCGCGATTTCCCCTTGAAAGGGCTTATCGCTTTCCGCTACCGCTACGCCGTTGGGCGTGAGCAAACCTTTTTCCGCAATCTTATCAAGTGCGGTTTTATTAAAATCGAAACGGTACGGCGGGTCGAGAAAAATCAAATCAAACTGCCCGAGGAGGGTATCCAAGCAAATCAAATAATCGTAATTGATAATGCGAACCCCTTCGCCCTCGGTAAGTTTCAAAGCGGCGAGATTTTTCCTCAAAATCGAAATGCTCGCCTTAGAACAATCGTTAAACACAACCTCTTTTGCCCCGCGCGAAATGCTCTCTAATCCCAGCGCACCGCTGCCCGAAAACAAATCAAGAACCCGTGCGCCCGCTATTTTCATCGCCAAAATATTAAACAGCGCCTCTCTCGCACGGTCGGAAGTAGGACGAACGTCGTCGCCCGCAAACTCCGTCAAGACTCTGCTTCTATATTTTCCGCCGATAATCCGCATAACTGATTTCTCTCTTTTATACTCTCTTTGCCGTTTTTCCGTCTTTACGTACCCGTCGATACACTTTCAACGCGTACCTGCCCCTTTGCTTTTGCTTATTTGCTTGCTTATTTGCGTTTTTTCGGTTTTGTGCCGGGCAAGCCGCCGTAATTGATTTTCTTTTCCCTGTTCGCCTCGGCTTGTGCGACCTGCTCCGCGATTTGCTGTTTGCGGTGATTTTTATTTCTCTTACCGTACGCGCCTACGATATAAAGGATTCCCGTAATTGCGATAGGAATAATCCCAAACAGGCAACCAAACAAATAACTTACCCCTGCGCCGCCTGCATTAAGATAATAAAAAGGCAGCACCGACCACCCCGAAAGGAAGAAAGAAAGCAAGACGAACACCGCAAGCCCCCGTCCCATTTGCGAAGTGTCGATAGCTTCTTGGTTGATAGCAAACACGATGCCCGTTACGATAGGTAAAATCCCAATCATGCTACCCGTCAAGAACCCGCGCCAATAGCGGAACTCTTTATATTCTTTATGCGTAGAAATCTTATAACCGTTCCCGTACTTTTCCGCCGAAGAACGTTTCAAGTTACCCGAAACGAGCATTTCATAGCCTTGTCCGCCTTGTGCATAGCTAATAAATACGTTATAAACCGCCGCTACGCCCACGCACACGATAAGCCAAAGCAGAGCCTTGTTATCCCAAGCGAGATTTTCCTCGTCCATTGTGAGCATCCAAAACACCGTACCCGCGCAAAGATACATAAGTCCTGCGGGAATAGAAGATTTGAACGATTCCCAAACCTGTCTACCAGCGTTTTTGAGCGCCTGTTTTACTTTTGCCATTTTCATCTTCTCCTATGTTTATCTTAACGATATTTTTTAATAATTTTTATAAGTTTTAGCGGTCTATAAACACAATCCGCTTATCCGTAACGATACAATCGAGTTTTTCGTCGAACGTTTCCGTCGGCACTTCGTTAACGATTTGAAAATCAAACGCATACCCTATCCGCTTTGCCTTTGGATATTTTTTGAAAAACCTATCGTAATACCCTCCGCCGTAACCGAGTCGATTTCCCCGTTCGTCCGCGGCGAGAAGCGGCGTAATTATCAAATCCACCGCGCCCAAATACGCCTGTCCGAGCGGTTCTAAAATCCCATATCTTGACAACGCGTAATCGCCGCCGAGTTCTACCGCGAGCATTTCTCCGCCCTCAATGCGCGGAGCACAAACGCGAAAACCTCGTTCCTTCAACTTCTCTATCAGCTTGTCCGTCGGCGCCTCCGAGGAAAAGGCAAGATAACAAAAACACGTTTTTCCCTCTTTCGCCTCCGCGCAATTTCCCGCACAATCCGTCGTATAATTCGCCGAGCTATTCTCTGCGCCCAACGCGCTCGCGCCGAAAAGCGTTTCTAACGCGGAAAAGACGTTCTCGACAAGGCAGAGCTCTTTTACGTCGCGGTTTTCGTTTTGGCTGCGGCGTTCTTTCATATACGCACGCAAGCGTTTTTTTCTTTCCGTAACCGACAATTCTTCCTTTTGTGCAAACGCAAATCTATTCGTAGTCATATTGCATTTCCGCCCGCCGCGTAGCCGCGCAAAGCACTTCGTAGGCAATCGTTCCCGTCGCCTTAGCCGTGGCTTCCGCGTCCGTCATCACGGGCACGAGTTCTCCTTTTTTTCCGCCGCCTACGCGTACACACGCGTCCATACATAAATTGTTCGCTTGTTCTTCCTCTCCGCAAACCCCGTTTTCACGTTTTCGCAAAAAACCGTCCGCGTAGCCGTAACGCACGACGCTAAGCTTCGCACCTTTTTTTATCGGCAACCCCTTTTCGCCGTAACCCGCGCCGCCGAAAACATATTTCCTCTGCGCCGCCCTTACCGCGAAAATCTCCATTCCCTTTTTCAAGCGGAGTTTCTTCGCCCGTACAAGCGGTTTTGCGCTACTTGGTAAATACCCGTAAAGCCCGATACCTATCCGTGTCATATCAAACAAAAACTCTTCCCCAAGAAGCGAACCGAACGTCGCGCTCAAATGGAAAACCGCCTTAGGGAAATACCGCAGGCAAATCTTTTGCATTCGCAAAAATAAACGCCTTTGCGCCTCCGCACCTTCGCGAGTATCGCCGTATAAATGCGAATACACTCCCTCGACAAAAACCCCTTGCGCGCTTGAAAGGTATTTGCATACCTTACCGAGCGTTTGCGCGTTCATTCCGTAACGGTTCATACCCGTATTCGTTTTCAAATGCGCCCGAACGCTTACTGCGTACTTTTCACTCACGGAAACCGCGAGTCTTGCCGTCTGTAAGTCGGGCACGGTAAGTATAAATCCGTTTTTCGCCGCAAGCAGAACCCCCTCTTCGTCGAGCGGCGGGGTTAAGATAAGAATATCTTTTCCACAAGCCGCGACCCGTATTTCAAGCGCCTCGTCTAATAGGGATACCGCAAAACAATCGGCTATCCCGCCGAGCGCAAACACGACTTCTTCCGCGCCGTGTCCGTAGGCGTTAGCTTTGACGACCGCGCAAAGGGGCTTACCTGTAACTGCCTTAAACGCCTTTGCATTTTCACGGATATTATTCAAATAAATCTTCGCTATTGTTTTCCGCACGCTTTATCGTATGCAACAGCCTCGTAAAACGTGCCTACTTTATCCCGTCCCCGCACGCTCGTGCGGGCGTAAACGTTGGGTTTTATACACAGATTAAGCGGTTAGCCAACCTATTGCCCGACGATTTACCGATAAACGCGGACGGTTTGCCGACGATTTTTAAATCTATTCCCCAAAGACGATACGGTGGCACATATCGCATTCGACGCCCGCAGATAGCTTGCTCCGCGCGGCAATCGGGAACTCCATACTGCAATACGGACATCGCCCGCCCACGACTTCGCCCACGACGGGGAATATCTTCTCCTTGCGTTTCGTTTGATAACGAGTCAAAAGCGCTCCGTCGATTTCCTTTTCGAGCGCGGCAAGCTCTTTCTTGATTTCTTCCCGCTCGCCCGCGCGCGTTGCCTCTAAATCTTCGTAGCTCTTCTTCGCTTCGTCGTATTGCTTCGTAGCCGCTTTTACCTTCTTTTTCAGGTCTTGGTACTCCGCATCTACCGCTTTCACGTTCGCTGTGAGCGCGTTGATTTCCGCTTTGATTTTTTTGAGTTGGTCCATGACTGATTGCGCCTTTTTCTTGTAGAACGATACGTCCGCGCCGCCGCCGATGAGTTCTTCAAGGTTTTCAAAGTCGCTAAGCATTGCTTCTACCTGTTCGTACTTCTTCGTCAAAGCCGCCGCTTCCGCTTTAAGCGAGCCCGCTTTGCTTTCCAACGAGTCGAGTTTTTCAGGTGCAGCTTTTAAGAACTTACGAAGCTTTGCGTACTTCTTTCTTTCCTCGCTCTCCGCGAGCTCGTTTTCGAGTTTCGCAAGTTTCCCGTCAATAGACTGATACCGTAAAATAGATTGTAAATATGACATAAATATCTCCTCCCGTCAAAGCAGGTCTTTTTCCGTGCTATACGAGCACGGGACAGACACCCTTTCACGGATTTTTTGATAATATTTTTCAAAACCGTAATTTTCCGCCGCATAGTGCGTGAGCGCTATCACGGCAATCCCTTTTTCTTTCGCTAACGCTAATACGTGGTGCTTAAAGTCGGAAGATAAGAGCACGTCCGCTCCGTTTTTACACGCAAACTCTACCGCTTCTTCGTCCCCGCCGCCACCGCAACAGCTCGCCACGCGTTTGATTTCTTTCTCTTCGTCGCCGTAGAAGAAAATCCGTTTCGTGGAAAAGACCTTTTCTATACCTTGCACAAGCCCGCCAAGCGTTGTTTTTTCCACGTCGTACACCCTGCCGTAACCGCAGGATTGTTCGTTATCAAGCGGGTGCATTATCGCGATTGGACGCGTACCTGCCCCGTTGTCTTTATCATTTTTATCATTTTTATCGGTTTTATCGGTTTTACCGTTTTCAAGCTTTCCGACTTTATTTTCGCCGCTTGCAAGGCAAATCCCTTGCATTAGGCACTCGTCGATACCGCCGCTCACGCAATCGAGATTGAGGTGCATAGACATTACCGAAATCCCGTTTTTTATCGCCCGCGTCAATTTCTCTCCTATCGGAGCAAACGCCTCGCTGTCAATCGTAGAAATCTTTGCGTAAATAGCGGGGTGGTGGGTGATAATGAGGTTTGCCCCCGTTTTCTCCGCTTCGTCGAGCGCAGAAGCGGAAAAGTCTAAGGAAAACACTACGCCGCGTATTTCCTCGCCCGTGTTTACAAGCACGCCGCTATTATCGTACGCACCGAAGCGCGCGCAATATTCGTCGCTTACACTCGTGGGTGCAAGCTCGTTTGCTATTTGGAAAAGTTCACTTAATTTCACCTTTCAACACTCCGTCAAGCCGATATTTTCTTATTTCAAGTTCCTCGCGGCTATTTTCCCCAAGGTTCTCGATTTGTAAATATTTATCCGTATTTTTCAAAAGCTTTTTTATCTTGTCCGTAAAATCCTTACCCATCGTTTCGAGGTTTTCCCTGCCGAACTCGTACTCGGCATCCGAATACGCCTTTTGTGTGCGCCCCGCCGCCTTACCGCCGACGATAACGTCGTAAAACTTACCGTCGAAAAAGGTAAAATCCCGCTCGATATACCCGTCGTTTTCAAGGATATAACGGCGCAGTTTTTCCGAATCGTGCATCGGTTGGAATACGAAATACTTAGGCATAAACCCGTATTTTTCGTGCGAGAGAATGGAAACGATTTCACTCCCGCCCATTCCCGCGATGAGCACCTCTTCCGTGTCCTTGCTCACGCCGAAGAACCCGTCCCCGAGTACGGCACGCGCCTCCCCGTTTTGCACGTACGCCGCCAAGAGCTTTTCCGCTTTGGCAAGGCTACCTTTGCTCACGTCGGAAAACACGACGTTTTTGCAAAGCCCGTTTTTCAGTACGTACTCACTGCAATAGCCGTGGTCGCAACCCACGTCCGCAAACGATTTTGCGGGTTTTAGAAGCGAACACAGCGTTTGTAATCTATGCGTCAGCGCCATTATTCAAGGAAGTCTTTGAGCTTTTTGCTGCGCGAGGGATGACGGAGCTTACGGAGCGCTTTTGCCTCGATTTGACGGATACGTTCACGCGTAACGTTGAACTCCTTACCTACCTCTTCCAAGGTACGGGGTTTCCCGTCGTCGATACCGTAACGCAAGCGGAGCACTTTCTCCTCACGCGGAGTAAGCGTATCGAGCACGTGGAAGAGCTGTTCTTTGAGCATCGTCGAAGCAACCGAATCGCTCGGCGTAGCCGTCTTTTCGTCCTCGATAAAATCGCCGAGATGGCTGTCCTCTTCTTCGCCGATAGGCGTTTCCAAGGACACGGGGTCTTGCGCGATTTTTTGGATTTCGCAAACGCGTTCCTCGCTCACGCCCATCTTTTCCGCAATTTCCGCAGGGGAAGGTTCTCTGCCGAGCTCTTGCAAAAGTACGCGCTGTACGCGGGTAAGCTTGTTAATCGTTTCGACCATATGCACGGGAATACGAATCGTCCTCGCCTGGTCGGCAATCGCACGCGTAATCGATTGACGAATCCACCAAGTAGCGTACGTGGAGAACTTGAAGCCCTTTTGATAGTCGAACTTCTCCACCGCTTTCATAAGCCCGAGATTTCCCTCTTGGATAAGGTCGAGGAAGAGCATACCGCGCCCCACGTAGCGTTTCGCTATGGAAACGACAAGACGGAGGTTTGCCTCGGACAAACGCTTCTTTGCCGCGCTGTCGTCCTCTTGCATACGGCGGGCAAGGTCAACTTCCTCGTCCGCGGAGAGCAAAGGTACGCGGCCGATGTCTTTGAGGTACATTTTCACGGGGTCGTCGAGACCGATGTCCGCGAGCGCCTGTTCAAAGAGTTCTTTGTCCCGTTGGTCCTCGTCTACGATTTGAATCCCCGCTTCGCCCAAGTATTTATACACGTAGTCGATTTGATTGGGGTTCGTGTCGTACTTCTCCATAACGTCGCAAAGCGCGTTGGTAGAAATGCTGCCCTTCTTGCCGTAGTTTGCAATGATGCCTTCTAAAATCTCGTTGAGTTTTTGTTCGGATATATTCACCCTTTTTTCCTCCGTTTATAAAGAAACGGTTTGCCCGTTTTCCTTTTCGTTTTCCTTTTGTTTTTCTTGTTTTATTTTTTCCGCTAACGCGGATTTCGCGAGCGCGATTTTTCGGTAACCCTTTATTTAGCCGTTTCCTACTTGGTAGCCCCTTATAGGAGGGTTCTTTTATTCGGCAACCTTTTATCTGCCCGTTTTTGACTTTACCGATTCTTTTTGAGCTTGCTTTTTCTGTTTACGCATTCCACGATTTTTTGTGCATACTCTTTTTTCTTTTCCTCGTCCGTCTCCGCGGAATACAAACTGTTGTAATACGCGATTTCCCGTTCGATTTGTTCGTTTTGTAAGGTGCGGACGCTGTCTTTGAAAAACCGTTCGGCTATACTGCCCGTCAATTTATCGTCGTAATTCAAATCAAGGATAGCGTTCAGTTCCGCGCTGTCCTCGTCGAGAAGTTCGAAAAGCTCGCTCGGACGGATTCTTTCGCCCGCCGTTTCGCGCTCGCGAATATACTCGGCGATTTGTTTGTGCGTTTCGTCTCGCACGGGGAGCGTCGACAAATCTACCTCTTTTGCGTACGGAGCGGAGAAAAGTTTCGCCGCTAAAATAAACCGAAGCGCTTTGACTTGCTTGTCCGCCGAAGAAGCCGTTTCCGCTATCTTCCCTATATCGGTTATGCCGAGGTCCCCCTCCCTCATGAGTATGGTGAGGAAGAGCTTCTCCCTATCGGAAAGGGGAATGTTGAGGGGGACGGGCTGGGAGG
>JAZRBK010000004.1:0-1855 GCA_045635025.1 Candidatus Scatosoma sp. | reverse complement strand
AATATTGCTTATGAGGGCGTAAAAGAGTTGGTGCACGTGGAAGAAAAGATTTTGTTGGAAACGTTTGCAAAATATGGTGGGGAAGATTTCGGCAGTGGATACGGTGAAAAGTGGTGGAATGAAAAGATTACATTCTTCTATCCTGGGCACATGATGGACATTCCTCAAATGTTCGGTACGATGGATACGATTGCACCTTACGATAAAATCGAAAAGATTTACTGGGCAATGAAAAATGCCATCGAAACGAAATATCCGTATGCGAAATTCATCGCGCACTTCTCGCATTGGTACGAATGGGGCTGTATGATGTACGACCGCTTCATCATCGACGGCGAACACGTACCTCAAGACCCTGTGGAAGCTATGCGTTTGCACAATGAAATTTGGACGCTTGGTATCCGTACAGCGCTTGAAAACGGCGGTGTAGTCAACGATCACCACGGTGTGGGCATCAAGCTTGGCAGAATGATGAAAGAGCAGTACGGTCCTGCAATGCAGGTATTTGAAGGAATTAAAAAATTCCTTGACCCGAACGGTATCATGAACCCGTTCAAACTTGGTTTGTAATAGGGGGAACGATATGAATATCACGGAAAAATCAAAAAATATAATCGATAATTGCAGATTCTGTTGGATGTGCCGTCACGTATGTCCAATCGGGAATGCGACGGGGTTGGAAAGAAACACCGCCCGCGCCCGCGCAATGGGCGCAAGCTTGGTTGTGCGTAATGCCACCGAGCTCAAAGAAATCGCAGAAAACATCTACGAATGTACCCTTTGCGGTGCGTGTACGAACAACTGCATGACGGGCTTTGACCCTAAGGTGTTTATCCAAGAATTAAAGACGGAAATCGTGTTAAACGGCGTTGCGCCCACGTATATTATGGACTTGCTTGAAAAATATACGACAACGGGCAACGTGTTTGGCAAGACGGCTTGCGCGTGCTTAGATGATTTGTACAACACGGACAGTGAAACGGCGTTGTTCGTTGGCCAGGATGCATTGTACAAATCCCCCGAAAGTGTAAAGAATGCAGTTGCGCTTTTGAACAAGGCAGGCGTAAGCGTGTCCTTGGATAAAAAGCAAGACAGCGGCGCGGCGCTTTGGTTCCTGACGGGGAAAACGCAGGAAACGCAAAACGCGGCAAAGGCTTGCGCGGAGATGCTCAACCAATATAAAACCGTTATCGTTTACGATCCCGTTGACTTGAAGTTGATGCTTCACGAATATAAGGAATGGGGCATTGAAATCACGGCGAAAGTGGTTGGGTTTAATGAATATCTGCTTGCCTTGATTGAAAATGGTAAGCTTGCAGTGAAGAAGACGGCAAACGAGTATACTTTACAGGATAATTACGCGTGCGCAAGAGAACTCGACGACAGCGAAACGGGCAGAAAACTCATTGAAAAAGTAGGCGTGAATAAGGAAATGCTCCTCATCGGTAAGGAAGCAAACCTTGCAGGTCACTTGATTATGGCGGAATATATGCCCGACGTCATCGTACAGGTTGCGAAAGATAGATGGCAAAATGCAATCAATATGGATTGCAAAACGATGGTTACCGAAAATCCTGCGGAATATGTTGCGCTCAAAGCAACAGCTCCCGACGGTTATCGTGTGATTTCCGTAGAAGAAATGCTTTTGGAGAATATGTAATATGAATTTGAAAAAATCATACGTTGAAAAATACGGTTATGAAAGAGTAGTAACGGACAGAAACTCCCCGCTCGTATACGCGGAAACGGATATGTTGAAGCTTGCGGATGGTCAAAGCTACACGATTGACGAACTCGGTAAAGAATTCGTTTTGGTAGTTTTGTACGGAACGTGTGAAGTAAAAGGCGAAGATTT
>JAZRBK010000003.1:0-4286 GCA_045635025.1 Candidatus Scatosoma sp. | reverse complement strand
CGCACAGCTTGCAATCCCCCGACTTTATAATTATCTTATCAACGGTATCAATACCGGTTTTGCCGAAGTCGACGGTAAGCTTCTGCCTTTCGATTTTGCTTTTGTGCTCAATTATATTTGTAACCCCTTACTTTGGATTATCGGCGGAATGGTTGTCGGACGGTTTTTATGGCGAATTTGCTTCTTCGGCGCGGGCATAAAAGCAGAAACCGATTTACGCCTTCGTATGTTCGACCATTGTAAAAATCTTTCCCCGCAATATTATCAAGTCAACAAAGTAGGCAATATGATGTCCCTTTTTACCAACGACATCGAAACGGTACAAGAATGTTTGAGCTGGGGAACAATGATGTTCGCGGACGCCCTCTTTTTAGGAGGCTTGGCGATTGCAAAAATGGCCAAAATGAACGGTTATTTAACCCTCTTCACCCTGATTCCTATGGCTTTCTTGCTTGCCATATCCCTTATCGTAGGAAAATATATGACGAAAAAATGGGACGTACGGCAACAAGCGTTCTCCGATTTGTCCGATTTCTCACAAGAAAGCTTCTCGGGTATCTCCGTCATTAAAGCATTCGTCAAAGAGGTTAAAGAACTTTGGGCGTTCAAAAAGCTTAACGACAAAAATGAAAAAGCAAATATCGAATACACGAAAATCTCTACCCTGCTCCGTATCTTTGTTACGTTGTTCGTAGAATCGGTTGTGTGTATCATTCTCGGCTACGGCGGATATCTCGTCTATTCTAAAACGCTCAACGCTGGGCAACTTATGGAGTTTATCGGATATTTCAGTTCTATCGTATGGCCAATTATGGCGGTATCCGAGTTGATTGAAATGACCTCCAAAGGCAGAGCCTCCCTAAAACGTATCGGCGAACTCTTAGAAGCAAAACAAGACGTAGTAGACAAACCTAACGCTACCCCCATCGAAAACGTATTGGGTAAAATTGAGTTTAGAAATCTTACTTTCCGCCATTCCTCGGGCGAGTTTGACGCGCTAAAAAACGTCTCATTCACGATTGAAGCCGGTGAAAACGTCGGGCTCATTGGAAAAACAGGCTCGGGAAAAACAACGCTCGTCGATTTGATTTTGAGAAATTACAACGTTCCGGACGGGTGTTTGTTCGTAGACGGACGGGACGTAAACGACGTTACTATCGCCTCGCTCAGAAGTTTTATCGCCTACGCACCGCAGGATAATTTCCTTTTTAGCGATACCATCGCCAACAATATCGCTTTCGCCGTAGACGAAAAGAACGACGGCGCTATTCAACGAGCGGCAGAACTCGCCGCCGTGCGGGATAACATCGAAGACTTCCCGCAAAAATACGAAACGGTGCTCGGAGAACGGGGCGTAACCGTATCAGGCGGGCAAAAACAACGCATTACCATTGCACGGGCATTAATGGTTAACGCTCCTATCCTCGTGTTAGACGACGTTCTCTCTGCGGTAGACACCAAAACAGAGCGCACCCTTTTGCACAATTTACGCACCGAACGCGCGGGAAAAACGACAATTTTAATCGCGCACCGTATTTCCACTATCGAACAAATGGATAAAGTGGTCTATATTGAGGACGGAGAAGTCCGCGCCGTAGGTACACATCAAGAACTGTTAAATACCTGTTCTGCTTATAAAACAATGGCGCAATTACAAAAGTTGGAGGCGGAGAAAGAATAATGACGTTTTTTGAAGAATATTATCCGCTCATCATTACGGGCTCTATTTTGGGAGTATTCACGCTCCTCTTCGCGCTCGCGTACGCGCTCATTAAAAATAAGAAAGAAAGTATCGGGTTCGACCGCAATATTCCCGATAAAGAAATCATCAAACGGTTACTCGCTTACGCCAAGCCGTATTGGAAATGGTTTATGCTCGTACTCGGGCTTATGCTCTTTTCCATTTCCTACGATATCGTATCTCCGCTGCTTGTCGGAAAAATCCAAGGCATGATTAAAAACGACTTCGAATTACAACGGCTTTTTTTAACCATAGCCCTTTATGCTAGCATTTTAATCGTTACCCTCATATGCACGTATGCACAAGCAATTCTCCTGCAAAAAATCGGTCAAAAAATTATTTCGAATATCCGCATGGATTTGTTCGAACATATCGAAAAACTCTCCCACGAACAGCTCAATCATATCCCCGTTGGAAAACTCGTTACCCGTGTTACGAACGATACCAACGGCGTATCTATGATGTTCACGAATATTATCGTCAATTTACTTAAAAACTGCTTTGTTACGCTCGGCGTGTTGATAGCAATGTTATGCTTGAACTACGTTTTAACTTTGATGATTTTGTGTTTCGTGCCCTTCGTCGTGTTTTTTACCGTGATTTTTCGCAAGTTTTCCAGACGCGCATACCGTCGCGTAAAAGACAATACAACCGACATTAACACCTTCCTTTCAGAAAATCTGTCGGGAATTAAAATTACACAATTTTTCAATCGCGAGGAAGCAAAATTAAACGAATTCAAAACTAAAAATACAAAGCTTGGCAAATCCAAACGCCAACAGATTTTTGTGTTCGGTATCTTCCGTCCTATGGTGTATATGCTCTATATCGTGTCCATTCTTTGTCTGTTCTTCTTTGGCGCAAAAGGTGCGCTCGACGGAACAAAGATACTCGGACAAATGCTTACAAGCGAAGTTATCGTTGCTTTTTATATGTATATTTCCAAGTTCTTCAACCCTATCCAAAACCTCGCCGAACAGTTTAATTGGTTGCAATCAGCTTTCGCCTCCGCGGAAAAAATCTTTACCATTATGGATATGCAACCCACGGTTACCGACGCAGAGGACGCTATCGAGCTTGAAAACGTCGAGGGTAAAATAGAGTTCAAAAACGTATGGTTTGCATACGAAAACGAGGATTGGGTACTTAAAGACGTTTCTTTTACGGTAGAAGCAAAAGAAACCGTAGCGTTCGTAGGTTCGACGGGTTCTGGAAAAACGACGATTTTATCGCTTATTTGCCGCAATTACGACGTACAAAAAGGACAAATCCTTATCGACGGAATCGACGTGAAGAAAATCAAAATCGCGTCGCTTAGAAAGCATTTTGGACAAATGTTACAAGAAGTGTTCCTCTTCTCAGGCACAATTCGCGACAATATACTATTACGCGAGAAAAATATAAGCGACGACGAGATTTGGCAAGCGTGCGAATACGTCAACGCCGATTCGTTTATCTCTAAGCTAACTGAAGGTCTTGACTTCAAGATATTAGAACGTGGAAATAACTTCTCGGCAGGACAAAGACAACTCCTCTCCTTTGCGCGAACGATTGTGCATAAACCCAAAGTAATGATTTTAGATGAAGCAACGGCAAATATCGACACGGAAACGGAGCTCTTAATTCAAAACTCGCTTGAAAAAATGATGAATATCGGTACGATGCTCATCGTAGCCCACCGCCTTTCCACCGTACAGCACGCGGATAATATTATCGTCCTTTCGCACGGAAAAATCGTCGAACAAGGCAATCATTTTGCACTTTTGAAACAAAGGGGTAAATATTATAACCTTTACACCCTGCAACACCAAAAAGAAGCCCTCTTAAAAGGAACTTCTTCCCAACTTGAAAGCATAGCCAATTAAATATGCGGACGTCCTACCGTCCATTCTCCCACGCTTGCATACATTGCGCAGGCGTGGAGTTTTTATTTATAATTCGGTTTGCGGAATCGCGAGTACAAAAATAACGGCACACCCATTTGGGTATGCCATATTTTGTGTATTAGGTCCGAAAAGTCTTGATTTTTATCTGTTTTCCCAAAAAGCTCTTACCTGTGCAAATCGGTCTATTCTTTTTTCAATCTTAAATATCTCTTTGGGATAAAATATATCTAAGGTATCACATAACTGTAACATCCAACTTTTTCTTGTTAATTCTCTATCTACATTTATTATATTTGCATTTGCTATCTGTATTTGTCCCCAACCTAAAGCACCAATAGTCAAGCAGTCCCATAAGAAATTTTCAATAGGAACAAATCTTACTTGCTCAAAAATTATTTTATCTTCTATCGTTGAATATTCTACAAGTAAAATTACAAAGAAATTTTTATCGTCTTCATAAAACCTAGCCAATCGTTCAACTGAAGTTAAGTTAGGCATATTAAAACTTGTATTTTTATTGTGAGTTTTTATGTCAATCATAAAATAATTGCCATCATTGTCATAAAAAGCGAGGTCTGCCATTGCTCTACGCGCAAAAGCATCACTATAATCTTTGACTATATTTTCAGGCAAACAATCTAATAATTGTTCTCCTATTA
>JAZRBK010000002.1:0-1213 GCA_045635025.1 Candidatus Scatosoma sp. | reverse complement strand
AGCGTTGCTACGAAAAAGAAAGAGAGCGCGCTCGTGCGAGCGCGAAACGTTCTAACCAAGTCAAGGAACAATAAAATGAAGAAAATAGCAAGCTTTACGGTAAATCACGATAAGCTGAAAAAAGGAATGTATATTTCCCGCATTGACGGGGACGTCGTTACCTACGACGTGCGAATGAAACTTCCTAACGGCGGCGATTATTTTGAAATGGCGGCGGCGCACACCTTAGAGCACCTTTTCGCAACGTATGCGCGCAACAGCCGTTTTGAAAAGGACGTCGTTTACGTAGGGCCAATGGGTTGCCGCACGGGCTTTTATTTGCTCCTGCGTGATAGCGTTTCCTACGCCGACGCAATTTTGCTCGTGAAAGAGAGTATGGCGTTCGTGCAAGATTTTAAGGGAGCTATCCCCGGTGTTTCTCGCGTGGAGTGCGGAAATTGGCTCGAACACGACCTTGCGGGCGCAAAAGCGTTAGCGGGCGATTTGCTCGGCGCGTTGGAAAATTGGACGGTGGAAAAATTATATTACGAGGTGTAAAATGAACGAAACCCTGCAAACGATTTTATCCCGCGTGAGCGTGAAAAAGTACAAAAGCGACCCCGTACCCAAAGAATTGATTGAAAAAATCGTCGAGGCGGGCTTGTCCGCGCCGTCGGGACTGAATAAACAATCCGCGATTATTTTGGCGGTTACGAATAAGCAGGTGCGCGACGAACTTTCTCTTATCAACGCAGGGAAAGACCCGTTCAAGCGCGCAGACCCCTTTTACGGAGCGCCTTGCGTGCTCGTCGTGTTGGCGGATAAAAGCGTGCCTACGCACGTTTACGACGGCTCGCTTGTGATGGAAAATTTGATGCTTGCCGCACATTCGCTCGGCTTGGGCGCTTGCTGGATTCACCGTGCGAAAGAAACCTTTGAACAGCCCGAAGGCAAGGCGCTTTTAAAATCGCTGGGAATAGAAGGCGAATACGAAGGCGTGGGCAACTGCATTCTCGGTTATATGGACGGGGAATACCCCGCGGAAAAACCCAGAAAAGAGAATAGGGTATACTACGTAGACTAATTTAAACGTTTCAACGGAGAAAAGACGATGAAAACGGGCGTTTCAACCGCTTCGCTGTTTATGCGAAAATACAATGAAGAAGCTTTGCCTTTTTTAAACGACTTGGGCGTTACCTGTGCCGAAGTTTTTCTCACGTCTTTTTCCGAATAC
>JAZRBK010000001.1:0-2218 GCA_045635025.1 Candidatus Scatosoma sp. | reverse complement strand
AAACGTAAGCGTACAGCCAATATACGCAAGAGCCCAAGGAATAGTGATTGAAGGAGTTCATCGAAGGATTGAAGAAGCCCTCTTCCTGCGTGTAGCCGTTCCAGCGCTCCCAAATGGTCGTCGCACCGTTCAAAACGCTATATCCCCACGAAGGGTATTTCGTTTCTCTCATTAGCTTATATGCAAGGTCCGTCTCCCCAATTTCGGAGAGTACAGGCAACAAGAAACGCACTCCGATAAAGCCCGTAGTAAGCGTATCTCCCTGTCTACGTATCGCTTGTAACAAGTTCTTTTTAATTTCTTCCGCCGACATAAACCCTGCAACGTAAGCTACCAAATACGCCGTTTGTGTATCGCTTTTTACACGGTTTTTATCTTCTACGTAATGTTTCCAAAACGCTTTCTTGGCCTTCTCGTACGCTTGCAAATACGGAAAACCATCTTCCCCCAAAATTTCACAAATTTTTGCAAACAAGAAGAGCGAATAGCCGTAATAGCATTGTTTCATCACCCCTTCATCCGTCGTTTCCTTGACGGAAAGCCAATCGCCAAAGGTGGGCAGATTTTCCACTTTCCCATCCAAAAGATTCGCTTGGTAGAATTCAATCCAACGCTTCCCCACCGCAAAATTTTCTTCTAAAATACGTTTATCCCCATACGCCAAATAATGCATGTACGGAATAATAATCACCGCATCCCCCCAACAAGGCGCGCCGTGGTTGGATTCGTCTATCTCGCAAAAGAAAGGCGCAAACGAGGGAACACTGCCGTTTTCAAGGCAATCCTCTCGCAAAACGTCCATATAATTTTGATAAAACTTTTTACAATCCGCATTGTACATCGCGCTGTCGCAAAAAATCTGCGCGTCGCCCGTCCAACCAAGCCTTTCATCGCGTTGCGGACAATCGGTAGGAACGGAGATAAAATTGCCAACTTGCCCCCAATACGCATTTTCATAAACTTTGTTTACGATTTTATCCGAACATTCAAAATACCCCGTTCGGCGCATATTTTGAGAGAGAACCAACCCGACGATTTCGGAAATTTCCACTTCATCTATGCGACCATTCTGTACAAGAATTTCCGCATAACGAAAACCATGGTAGGTGAACTTAGGGCTAAAGCACACTTCTGCATCGCTCAATATCAAAGTATCCGTGCAGCGCGCGCTACGCAAGTTTTCCACGTACAAATTCCCGTCGCAAGCAAGCATTTCTGCGTGTCGAACAACCACTTTAAGCCCACTTTTCCCTTTTACCTTAAAGGAAATTACGCCCGCAAAATTTTGCCCGAAATCCAACAACAACGAATTATGTTTCCTCGTAATTTGCGGCAACAATTTGTCAACGCAGACAACCGCTTCCATATTGTAAGGATGGAAATTTCTGTTTTCAAAAGCTTCTACCGCGAATGGCAGCGAATCATAATTCGCACGATAATCAACGCGCAACCGCTCATCGATATATTCCCCGTTAAAGAAGTCCGCATAACGGATTTCACAAGGATACACATGCCAACTGCCGTCCGTGCAAATTTCTTCTCTTTCACCATTCTCATAAGAAATTTTCAAGGTTGCATATAAGCACACCTCTTCCCCGAATACACAACGTGTTGTCGTATAACCGATTCTTCCAGCAAACCACCCGTCACCCACGGTAACGGCAATGATATTTTCCTTATCCAACATATCAGTAACGTCGTATGTGCAAAGGTTCACAAACTTGTGATAATTCGTGTAGCCCGGCATAAAGTATTCGGGAATTTCTTTCCCGTTGATTTCGATATGGAAAATACCAAGCGCAGAAATTTCCAGCTCCGCCCTAACAATTTTTTTATGTAACAAAAACTTTTTAACAAAGCGCGGTAACGGTGCTCCGCTTACGGTTTCTACCTTTTTTTTATTCTCCGTTTGTTGCTTTATCCACATGTCCTCACCCCGAACGAGTAGTTTTCAATTTCAGTTATATTATATATAATTCTCCATTGTGGATATTGATTATATCGCATATCAGTTTTTTGTCAATTGCGTTTTTGTTGTTATTTTATGGTAACCTATCGTTTTTTTATCTTTTCCGCACAATCAATAGCAAAAAACACAACCGCAAAAAGCGGTTCCCTTCAAGAATGATGCTATATAACGTTTCAACGCCGTGGACACTTTAATTTTGCAAATCCTCGGGGAACTCTGGCATATCGGTTACGTTGTCGTTTTGCGAAG